>CAWVWK010000085.1:0-10627 GCA_963933725.1 uncultured Colwellia sp. | reverse complement strand
CCTTGGAACTGGATGCGCATTGTATAGATTAATTTAATGAGCGCAAGGATTATTTTTAACAAAACAACCATTTGAACGAAATACAGTCAATCCCCTAAAAAAAACACGGTCTGTATCCAATTATTTAACTAAATTTTAACTGATTTTTGATAAATCCATTTCTTGAATTTTCTCATAAGCTATCTCAGGGGTAGTTGCGCCTGGTTTACTATGTAAGTTAGCTTTGAGTTGTCCTTTCTTTTGCTTTAATGCCGCATCGAGCTTTTTAATTGCACTATTTATTGCTGGATACATAACATCATCTTTACCTCCGACCGCAACTCGACTACCTTCATAATGAGTTATGAGCTCTATTTTGTGTGTATTTTTCTCTTTGGAGATAATAATGTCTAAAGAAAGTAAACTAGGGAAATGATTAGAAATCTTATGAAATTTTTCTTCCAAATCTTCTTTAATGGAATCTGTAATTTCAACATGGTGTCCTGAAAGGTTTATTTTCATCTTTTATCCTCATTTCAATAAATAATTTTATTGCTCATTTGTTAAAACAATAAGGAGATAAATACGAAATTCTAATAGTAAGTATTTAGCAACCTCTCTATTAAAAATAGAACAAAAATTGAAATAAAACTATAAGATATTACCTTATGTGAAAATTAATTATTTTTGATTTTAATTTTCAGTGAATTAGCATGTTTTTAAATGGAAGTTAAAGCAGCAGGGTTAAAATATAATATGCATGATAGCTAAAGAGAAAAGTCCAGCTAAAACATCATCAAACATAATGCCAAACCCCCCATGCAATTTTTTATCTGCGATTGATATAGGCCAAGGCTTTAAAATATCGAAAAGCCTAAAAATAACGAAGCCCATTAGGATAGATTGCCAGCTAACGGGTATCATAAACATGGTAATAAAGTATCCAATAAACTCATCCCAAACAATGGCCCCATGATCATGAACACCCGCATAAGTTGCCGCTTTTTGGCATATATAAATACCTGCAATACTTAGTACTAATACAATAAAAAAATAAATAACTGGCGTTAATAATGAAAGTATCAGAAAAAATGGTATAGCAGCTAAAGTACCAAAAGTACCGGGAGCTTTAGGCGTTAGTCCACTACCAAAACCAACGGCCAATAATTGAATAGGATCTTTGAGATTAAATTTAATTTTGGATGCTGACATCTTCAACCCTTTAATTACTTGTCATTAAAGTGTTCAAAACTTTTTGCTTGGATAGGAACAACTTCATTGTTTATTGTCGTAGACAAAATTTTAGATTTATTCGTTTGTCCAATGCAGGTGATTTTCGTGCCTATATTGGCTAATGCTGTTTCCATACCTACTTTATTATCTTCAGAAACGGTAAACAATAGTTCATAATCATCGCCACCAACAAGTGCTAACGAAGTTGCTTCATCAAACGTTAAACTGTTTAACATCATTTTAGATAAAGGCAATTGGTCAAGAACTATATTTGCGCCAACGTTAGAGGCTTGACAGATGTGATTTAAATCAGAAACAAGTCCATCTGACAAGTCTATTGCAGAAGAGGCATAGTCTCTAATTGCTTGTCCAGCTAATACTCTTGCCTTAGGTCTATCGAGCTTTTCTCGTAAAGGTTTTACATATTCTTGAGAAAGACTTACTTGATTATAAAAATGTTTTAATGCTAAAGCAGCATCCCCTATCTCTCCGGTAACATATATCCAGTCTCCTGACTGCGCACCAGAGCGAAGTAACGATTTTCCCTCAGGTATCATTCCCTGTGCTGTAACAGTAATACTTAAAGGGCCTTGTGTGGTATCACCACCAATTAACTCTACATTGTAATACTCGCAAAGCTCAAATACACCATCACAAAAAGATTGTAACCATCCCTTATCTACTTCAGGGAGTGTTATAGCAAGAGAGAGCCAACATGGTTCAGCTCCCATCGCAGCAATATCAGATAAATTTACAGCAATTGCCTTATGACCAATAGCATTAGGGTGGGTATCGTGAGGAAAGTGAACACCTGACACAAGTGTGTCAGTTGTTACCACTATATTTTGTTGAGCAGGTATATTAATAATTGCACAATCATCACCTATACCTTTAAGAACATCTTTACGTTTTACAATTTGATCTGTAAAGAAATGTTTTATTAATTCAAACTCTTTCATCTATATTTATGCTTTTGGACGCGTTAGTTTAACCACTTTATCTAACACACCATTAATAAACTTATGGCTGTCATCGGCGGCAAAGCCTTTTGCAAGTTCAATCGCTTCATTAATAATAACGCGATATGGAACGTCCTGACAGGCTTTTAACTCAAATGTCGCGACTCTCAAAATAGATTTCTCTACTTGATCGATATCATCGAGTGGTCTATCAACATTAGGTGTTAAATAAGCATCAATCTCTTCCACTTCACGACATACACCACGTAAAAGTAGCTGAAAGTATTCAATATCAAAACGTCTTTTAGCATTATCCATCAAAAAGTTAGTTTCGATATCTGATACTGAGTTTCCACTCACTTGCCAAGAGTATATTGCTTGAACAGCTAGTTCTCTTGCTTTTCTTCTAGGAGATGGTTTCATCATAACCTCTTATAGTTGGCTAAGTACGTTAACCATTTCAAGTGCACCAAGAGCTGCTTCTGCACCTTTATTGCCAGCTTTTGTGCCAGCACGTTCAATTGCTTGTTCAATAGAGTCTGTCGTAATTACCCCAAAAGAAACTGGAATTTCAGACTCTAAACATACTTGGGCTAAACCTTTGTTTGATTCACCAGCCACAAAGTCAAAATGTGGTGTTCCACCACGGATAACGGCACCAATAGCAATAATTGCGTCTACATTACCTTTTTGTGCGATTTTTTTAGCTGCTAATGGTAATTCATAAGCGCCTGGAACACGAACTACTGTAATATCAGCATCAGACACACTACCGTGCCTTTTCAGTGCATCAATAGCACCTTCTAACAAGCTGTCTACGATAAAGTGATTAAAACGAGACACAACAACAGCAAACTTTTTGCCTTTAGCTTCAAAAGAGCCTTCAATGATATTCATATTTATATTCCAATAAAATAACGTGCGGATAAATTTTTTTGCAATTCTAACAAAAATGAAAGTAGATAGGTACCCGTTTATTGTCTATATCGTTAAACAGAGCTATAAAAACAATATACATGTCTTTTTCATTGCCCTTTCAGAGATAAATAAAGCGACTATGCTTTTTGAGTTAATCTGCAGAAGTTAAACAGATGCTGAACAGATTATTTCTTATATTAACAGCTAGGTTTTTTAATCCTACTCGTCAAGTTCATCTAGCTCTTCTAGATACGCATCGATTTCTGCCTCTTCTTCTTCATCGATAATCACAGGGGGAGCGCCATCATGCAATCGGTAGTTCATGTTTTGAAAATACGCATTTTTAACAAATTCGTAGGAGTCCATTGACTCAACAACCAATTGTTCTTGATCTCTTAGTGCAGCTCTTCCCTCAAGCGCTAAAATACTTAATCGAAAAATATTAGGCCAAAAATCGATAACAGCTAGAGGCCAGTATAAACCATCTACATAATCTCCAATCTCTTCTCTAACAGAACTTGGTCCTAGCGCAGGAACTACAAGATATGGACCATTTCCAACACCATAATAACCCAGAACTTCACCAAATTCTTCTTGATCGCCCGTCCAATGAAAATCGCTCGCGGGGTCAAAAAAACCAAAAACCCCTATCGTAGAATTTAAAACAAAACGTCCGGTGCTCTTTGCTGCTTTTTCAAATTTTAGTTGCAGTAAACTATTAACTGCACTCGCTGGCTCATTTAAATTTAGTGCCATGTTGTAAAGACCAGTGCGCATAACAGGTGGAGTATAAGTCGTGTAAATATCAGACGCTGGTTTAGCAACATATTTATCCGCATAATCCCAAGTGAAAGTCCAAAATGGGCGGTTAATGAACTCTAAAGGATCTCGAGAATCACTCTCTTCTACTGTTGGTTCTTGTTGGACGGTATGCTGCGAAGTTGAAGAACATGCTGAAATTAAGAGTATTGGAATGAATAAAATAACACGGAAGTGCTTTAAAAATGTAAAATTCAAAGTTTAAAGTCCATATAACAAAGCGAATTATAATGCTGATATACTAACATTATTTCTGTTGCTTTGTTTAGCTTTAATTTTATTAGGCTTATTAAAAAGATTTTAGTGCCTCCCACTCGTCATCTAAAAGCAATTGCTCTAAATCGACTAAACTAAGTAATTTACCGTCTCGATGTGACAATCCTTGAATAAACTTAGCGTTTTGCGTCTTTCCAGCCTTAGGCGTTTCATCTATTTCAGACTCTTTTAAGTAAACGACTTCTGCAACACTGTCAACTAGAATACCAACAACTTGTTTTTCTGACGCTATAATAATACGGCTATGTTCAGTATTTTCTATGGTAGGTAAATCGAACCTTGATCTTGTATCAATTAAGGTAACAACACTGCCACGTAAATTAATAATACCCAATACGTAGTATGGTGCACCAGGAACAGGTGCAATTTCTGCGTACCTAAGTACTTCTTGAACATGCATCACGTTAATGCCATAAGTTTCATTTTCTAATTTAAAAGTAAGCCATTGCATCACGTCATTACTGTCATTTTCATCACATCTACTTTTAGACATCTTTTGCCTCTACTTTCCAATCAGTTGCTCGTAAAACCAAGTATTGCTTTACTTTATCATCTATTTTTCAATACCATATTTTGAAATAGCAATAACGACCCGCCTGTTTTTAGCTCGCCCTTGGCTTGTAGTATTTGTCGCAATAGGTTGATATTGTCCATACCCCTCTATTGCCATTCTTGAAGGGTTTATTGAAAGCTGTTCTAAAATTTTTAATACCGATGTAGCTCGATATACAGATAGCTCCCAATTTGAAGGAAATATTTCAGTATTGATTGCTTGATTATCAGTATAGCCTCGGATTCGTACAAAGTTATTGATAGGTACTAATACTTGTGAAATAGAGTTTAATATGGGACTCGCTGATGACATTAGCGATGAAGAACCACTTGGAAAAAGTAAGCCACTACTTAAACCAATCTCTAACCAATCTCCTTTTGTTTCAATTGTTACCAGTTCATTTATTAACAGCTCATTTAGAACACTATTGAATGCTTCCTCAACAGTTATAAGTTGCTCCCCTTCTTTTTCATCAGTAACTTTAGACAAATTAGACTCTTGTGTCGCAATCACTGAGGAGTCGAGAATATGACGAGGCTGAGCTGACTCTGCAGGTATATCACTTTTAGTAACGATGATGTGATCACCGTGCAACATTCCTTCTTTGGTTGGACTGTTAACAAAGAGAATATCATCTCCTTTTGGTTTATGTAGCGGCTTTTCCTTATCGCTAACGAAAACTTTCCCTAAAGATTCTGTTATGACTTCAAAAGGCTCTTCATTAACTAAAGCCATAGCATAAAGCACAACAAATAGTGCAAACATTAATGTCATATAATCAGCGTAAGAGATAAGCCAACGATGCACATTATCATGACGCACATTGTCTCTTTTATTTGATTTACCCCTCTTTGTTTTGCACCGCGCACTACTCATAATGATCTCAATCGATATGCTGATAGTTTATTGGTGATAGATAGAGGGCTTTCTCCTTCAGCAATAGAGATGATACCTTCAAAAATCATATCTCGATATTGTGTTTGATAATGAATAATAGACCGAATTTTATTGGCTATCGGTAAGAATAATAAATTGGCAAAACCGACACCATAAATAGTCGCAACAAAAGCAGTTGAAATACCATGACCAAGCAGCGCAGGCTCTGAAAGATGGTTCATCGCATTAATCAACCCTAGAACAGCACCTAAAATACCAATAGTTGGACTGTATCCCCCCATAGCTTCAAAAATATTTGCTGCTCGTAAATTATGTTCACGATATAGTTCTAGATCTAATGATAATGCTTCTTTGAGCTCTTCGACATTGACACCATCCACTAATAAATTTAAACCTTTGTTAATAAAAACATCTTCTTCGTCTAAAGCGATATCTTCAAGCGATAAATAACCTGAACCTCTTGATTTACTGGCCCAAAATGTAACATCTTCAATTCCCTTATCAATATCGTATGCTGGTGGAGTAAATACCCATTTCAATAAACTCATTGAATGAAAAAACTCTTTGCTTGAAGATTGTAATATCACAGCGCCTATCGTGCCGCCCAATACAATAATAAAGGCAGGTAACTCAAATAACGTCCAAATTGACCCTCCATCCAAAGCAAAACCGATATAAATTGCCATTAAACCGATTAATATACCTACCACACTTAATTTATCCATGGTGGTTTCCTAAGGTCTGTTTATCTTTCATGCTCATATTGCGTTCATTCTCATTAAAAACAGTAAAGTTTTGATTACTTAGCTCTGCTTGATTAGATTTTATTTGACTTGGTTTAGCCTATTTTTTTTCCATGAAATTTAAGAAGATTGGGAACATTCACTATCAGTGCAATCCCCCCATCACGGGTAATAGTTGCTCCTGATATACCTGGTGTACCGTGCAGTACATTATCTAAAGGTTTTATAACCACTTCTTCTTGTCCAATTATACTATCAACAACTAAAGCAACCTGCTGCTCTCCTATTTGCATAATAACAACATGCCCTTTTTCTGTTGTTTCATCCTTTGTAAGTTGATTAGATAACCACTTACCAAGGTAAAATAAAGGAATCGCTATATCTCTTACGGTAATTGTTAATTGACCATCTATCTTGTTTGTTTCATTTAAGCTTAAGTGAAATATTTCATGGACTGATGCAAGCGGTAATGCAAATATTTGTGTTCCTATGTTCACCATTAAAGTAGTTAAAATAGCTAAAGTTAAAGGGATTTTTATTTCCAGTATCGTTCCTCTACCTATCTCTGAGTCTATGTTTATAGAGCCATTTAACTGAGTTATTTTGGTTTTTACAACATCCATGCCTACGCCACGTCCCGAGATCTCAGATATTTCTGTTTTAGTAGAGAAACCTGGAGCAAAAATTAAATTAAATGCCTCTTTGTCAGGCATTTTATCGGCTGTATCATTATCGACAAAACCTTTTTCTACTGCGATGCTTTTCAATTTTTCAGCATCCATACCCGCCCCATCATCTTTAATGGTTAACAAAATGTGATCACCTTCTTGAGAAGCCTTTAAAATAATAGTGCCTTCTATTTTTTTACCTGCCTTTTCTCTATCGTTGGGTAACTCAATGCCATGGTCTACTGAATTACGCACTAAATGCACAAGCGGGTCTGCTAAAGCTTCAACTAAGTTTTTATCTAAATCTGTATCTTCTCCTTCTAAAATCAATTTAATTTCTTTTTTTAAACTTCTTGCTAAATCTCTAACAACCCGCGGAAATCTGCCAAATACTTTTTTAATAGGTTGCATCCGAGTTTTCATTACGGCGCCTTGAAGGTCAGTTGTTATTGCATCAAGATTTGTTAATGCTTTGCTAAGGATTTCATCGCCTGTAACAATACCTAAACTAGTTAACCTGTTTCTAACAAGAACAAGCTCGCCAACCATATTCATTATTTCGTCTAATCTTTTCGTATCTACTCTTATTGTTGATTCAATTTTTGCAGCAGGTGACGTGTTTTTTTTAGGGGGTATATCATCTTTTGTTTTAGGTGTGGTCGATTTTCTTTGTGGTAAAGGTGCTTTCGTTATAGTTGCATTATGTTCAGGTAATGTTTTATTGATATCATTTGTTTCACTAGCCGTTGTATCTTTTTTACTGTTGTCAAAATTTCCTGTACCATGAATTTCGTCAAGCATCTTTTCAAATTCATCCTGAGTTATTTCTTCAATGGATGAAGAAGTTTCATCGCTTGACGCTTCAGAAGTTTGCTCATTTGCTAAAGGTTCTGCAACGCTATGCCCTTCTTCCAATGAAGTATTTTCATTGGATGGGAGTTCACTTAACTTTTCTAATTGAAGTAAAAGTTGTTCATCTGCTTTAATTAAAGTTTCACTATTTTGCACTAGTTCAAACATCGCGTTAATCGTGTCTAATGCCTGGAGAATTGTATCAATCAATTCAGCATCTACTTGTCGTTGGTTGCGGCGTACCAGATCAAAAATATTTTCTGCGCAATGACAAACATCAACTAGTTCTGTAAGAGATAAAAAGCCGGCTCCGCCTTTTATTGTATGAAAGCCTCTAAAGATTGAATTAAGTAGCTCTTCGTTCTCGGCATCATTTTCAAGCTCAACGAGTTCTTCAGAGAGTGACTCTAAAATCTCACCCGCTTCAACAAGAAAGTCCCGAAGAATTTCATTATCAACCTCAAAAGACATGTTCCCTCTCACTTTAGAAACCTAGGCTTGATAACAAATCATCAACATCATCTTGATCAACAACCACGTCATCTCTATTTTTAGCATCCACGACAATTGGGCCTTCAACTAAGTTTTCCCCAACTTTTAGTTTTGATTGGCCTTCAGGTTGATCTTCCGTAGAGATCCCAAAAACAGTCAACATGTTAATAAGACTCTCTTCTACTTCTCGAACTAAATCTATAACTTGACGAATAACTTGTCCGGTAAGGTCTTGAAAGTCTTGCGCCATTAGCACTTCATTCATTAATTCATTAATTTTTTGAGTATCTTTGCTGGTATCTTTTAAGAGAATATCTAAATCACCACAAAGCTCTTTAAAGTCATTTACTTTAAGGTCATTTACTTTAAGGCCATTTACTTTAAGGCCATTATGCATTAACTCAGTCCATGCTGGTGTTATTCGTTTAACTTGCCCAGATAAATTATCAAGTATGGGCATCGTTGTTTCGACAGCGTCCATAGTTTTATTGGCTGCTTCTTCTGTACGGGTTATGACATAATTCAACCTTTCTTTAGCATCAGGAATTTCTGCTGTGGCTAAATCATTTATCCGGGAGTCTAACTGAAAATTAGACATTGATTCATGAAGTTGTCGGGTTAACTTACCGATTTCTGCAAAAAGCTCTGAATAAGATGAGTTTTGAATGTCATCAATCAACTGATTTGCTTCTACTTGTTTATTAGCTTCTAACAACTCTACTAACAACTTAGCTTGCTCTAACGAAATTTGGTTCATTGTTGCAGCGTTCATCCAAAATCCTTAATACCTTCTAAGTTTCAACCAATAACTTAGCGAGTTAAATTTATAATCGATTACTTATGATGTTCCGTTGTTCTATTCACACGCTTAAAATTGAAAAATAGCAAATCCTGCTTGCAGTTTTAAGGGGATTAAAACGACATAAATAAAGTCTCTTGTGCAACTAACCTAAACGTTCAAAAATTTTATCTAGTTTAGTTTTTAAGATTGCAGTCGTGAAAGGCTTAACAATATAGCCATTGACACCGGCTTTTGCAGCCATAACTATTTGTTCTTTTTTTGCCTCGGCTGTTATTAATAAAACAGGGATATGTGAAAGCTTATTATCTGCCCTGATAGCTTTTAATAAATCAATGCCTTGCATACCTGGCATATTCCAATCGGTGACAACAAAGTCGAAATCACCGCCCTGCAACATGGGTAGAGCTGTGTTACCATCATCGGCTTCTGAGATATTAGTAAAACCTAAATTACGTAGTAAGTTTTTAACAACGCGTCTCATTGTTGAAAAATCGTCTACTACAAGTATCTTCATATCAGTATCCAAGGGCTACCTCCTGCGATACGGGTTAAATAAAACAAAACGGTATAACAATAGCTTAGTTCAAATGTATTAAGTTGCGAGAACTTTTATAAACAGAAACGTTTACTTATTCACTTCAAAGCAAAAGCCAACAAACCTACTAAGGTTAATGGCCTTTTAAACATCTTGTTGCCAAATTTGCATTTTAGCTTTTAATCGATGCATGGCTTGACTTAAAATCTGGCTTACTCTCGACTCACTTACGTCAATAACGTCACCGATAGCTTTTAAATTCAACTCTTCATCATAATACAGGGAAAGCACAAGGGACTCACGTTCTGGAAGGGTGCTAATACATTGAGTAAGCCCTTTTTTAAAGGCTTGACGCTCTATTTCTTGATAAGTACTTTTAACACGGAAACTCTCATCAATATTAAGTGACTCTTCATTGATAGTTATATCGTTGAACTCAAGTATTTTTCCGTTACTCACATCTAATAAGATTTTATGGTAATCGTTAAGTGATATTTCAAGTCGCTCAGCTACTTCTTGATCGCTTGGATCGCGACCTATCTCAATAGACAATAGCTTAATAGTATCGCTTACCAGTCGACTGTTTCGATGAACCGAACGAGGCGTCCAATCTCCTCTTCGCATTTCGTCGAGCATAGCACCACGAATACGTATTCCTGCAAACGTATCAAAACTTGCCCCTTTAGTCGGTTCAAAATTATTGTAAGCTTCGAATAAACCAATCATGCCCGATTGAATTAAATCATCAATAAGTACACTTGCAGGTAACCTAGCAAGTAAATGGTAGGCAATTTTTTTTACCAAAACGCCATAGTTCTCTACGAGCTCAGTTTTGCTTAATTGATTACTGTAAAAATTTTTATTTACCACGCTAAAACCGCACCTCTAAAACGTTTAATGT
>CAWVWK010000084.1:0-10671 GCA_963933725.1 uncultured Colwellia sp. | reverse complement strand
TGCACAGTTAACTTACCTTAATCAAAAAGCAGAAACCAATGGTGACTGGAAATATGACCCTGCATTAGGTGAGTTAGATATTGTAAGATTTCATAACGATATCCGAACGGATGACTGGTGGTCTACCGCATTAACTATCACGGGTAACTTAGGATTTGCAGAGTTAACTTTAACTTCTTCACATACAGAGCGTGAAGTAAAATACAACTTTGATAGCATGGTAAGTGATCAATTAAGAACGCGTGCCTATGGTATAGATAACATTAACGACGCTTATAACCCTGCCTATTATAATACAGCATACATAAACGGTACGGTTTCTAATGACCAAGTTGGCAGAAGAACAACTCAGGAAATTAGGTTAACTTCAATGGGTGAGAGTAAATTTCAGTGGTTGATGGGAGCTTTTTATGAAAGCTCATACGACCAATGGAACTGGAACTTCAATACACCTAATTTGGAGTCAACACCTGCATGGGCCGCGCTTAATTACCTCGCTTATTTTACAGAGAATAATTATGATAATTATGCGCCTGGTGAACTATATCCTTTAGCCAGTACTGATATTTTTTATCAAGAAGACTTTGAACGAACTACAGACCAGCTCGCTGTCTTTGGTGAAGTAAGTTATGAGATTACTGATAAACTTACGATGCTAATGGGGCTAAGATGGTTTGAGTATGATCGCAACAGAACTGAAAAACAATCTTGGCCTTTAGGGTTACCATTTGGTAATCAAGATACCGGTGGCATAGATATCTTCTCAGGTAAAGATAGTGACATGGTTAAAAAGCTAAGTGCATCTTATAAACTAGATGACGATAAAATGCTTTATTACACCTACAGTGAAGGGTTTCGCTTAGGCGGTTATAACATGTTAAGACCAAACTCTGTTTTACCTGAAACTTATGAATCAGATAAGTTATTTAACCATGAAGTTGGCTTAAAGAGTGAATGGTGGGATAATCGATTCAGAGTGAATATCTCTGCATTTTATATGCAGTGGGAAGATATGCAGAGGGAGATTTACGATCCCTATTTGGTTGGAACGAAAGCTCATGCCAATATCGGTGATGCGGAATCGATTGGTGTAGAAGCTAACTTCACTCTACAATTAACACAAGAGTTGAAGTTAGAAGGGAGTTACTTCCAGAGTGATTCAGAGATTACGCAAGACTTTTGGTTTAGTGATATATTTGATGATGGTGTAGTACCGCCATCTGATGATTGGCTTGTTGCGACCGAGGGACAAGATTTAGCAATAGCACCTGATAATAAATGGTGGTTAGGCCTTGAATATACTTTTGCAAATCAATTCTTAGGTGCTAATTGGTGGATTCGTTATGATCATAGCTACCAAGGCTCACAGTCTCATGACTGGTCAAGCGCACAAAGTGGTGTTAGCACTATTCCTTCATGGAGTATTGCTAATATGTCATTAGGTTTATGGACAGATACTGACTGGACTGTCACATTAACTGTAAATAACCTCTTTGACGAAAGAGCAGTCAATTGGATCGACGATGGCAATGACGAGCTATTGGAGCAGTACAATATAGATAGGTATAAAAGTTTGTACAATGTCGTTAGACCTAGAGAAGTAAGTTTATCTTTCAAAATAGGTTTCTAAATAGCCTAAATAGCAAGATAAACGATCACAAAATATAAACCGGTAAACTTATAGAGTTTATCGGTTTTTTTTATAGTTATAGTTTGCTATCTTGTCGGATATCACACTTTTACTAAACCAGGGTATTCAAAGTTCGTTTCATCGATTTAAGAGTTTTCAATCACTTTCAAAATGAAGAAATATCTCGAAAAATAATAACTAGGAGAATTAAGTGACTAAATTAATCGCAACATCTGTTGTTCGTGGCAGTAATCAAGGAGAGAGCCACGGTGGTGCTTTTATTGTTGATTTAGAAACCCAAGAAATCACACAAAAACTCGACTGGAATAATGCTGATATAGATTGGCAGGGTAGAGGTTGGGACCGAGGACTAAGAGGTATTGCTATACATAAAGAGAGTGTTTATATCGCAGCAAGTGATGAATTGTTTGTTTATGATAAAACGTTTAAATTGATAGCGTCTTATAAAAACCAGTACCTTAAGCATTGCCATGAAATAACCGTTTTTAAAGACAGTTTATTTATTACTTCAACTGGCTTTGACAGTTTATTAGCCTTTCATTTAGAAAAAAAAGTTTTTCATTGGGCACTACACATAGAAACAGACGGTTTTAATTTTAGTGCGACTACTTTTAATCCACAAGACGATAAAGGTCCGATGCAACTTAATAAATTACATTTAAATAATGTATTTTGTAATCAAGATGGATTATATGTTTCAGGCTTACATAGCGGAGGCTTATTACACTTTAATGGCAGTAAAATTTCAATGAGTGTTAGTTTGCCAGCGGGCACGCACAATGCACAACCATATAAAAATGGCGTATTATTTAATGACACGAAGTCTGATGTTGTTCGATATGTGTCTCGTGATGAAACAGAAGATAGAGCGTTCAATGTACCTCAATTTGCCGTTGATACCTTAACAGCTGTGAATTTAGATGAATCTGGTATTGCACGAGCCTCTTTTGGTCGTGGGCTATGTATTGTTGGTAACGGTGTGATAGCAGCAGGATCATCTCCTAGTACTATCGCTATTCATGACCTGAATCAAAACGTAACGGGAGTGGTTATTAATATGACCACTGATGTTAGACATGCAATCCATGGCTTAGAGATCTGGCCTTTTTAAATGGGCTTAATATTAAAATGAAAGATACGTTGTTTTGTCATGTTCAACTTAAAACAACGAAGGAAGAGTACAGGTTAAATACTTATTTTTATTGACTTAACCATGTGCACCCTTCTAGTTACCATCTGATGATGTAACAGTTCATCGTTTTATTTGACTGCCTCAACAACTCGCTCAGGTAAGGTTGAAATTACGCTAGCGAGCTCTTCGTGCCATAAATCTAGATGCTTTTCATATTTTTGAGAGAGCCCTAATGCTGACTTATAAATAGGCTGTCTTACCTGTTCAGAACTTGCTGTTTTTACATGCCGGTTTGTTTTGTGAAAGTTAATACAGCTTTGTTCAAAAGGGAGCTTGCAATAATCTAGGATACGTCTTACTTGTTGTTCTAAATTGGTTACGGTTTCCTCGTAGTGAACATCGAGTATTTCACCTGGGAATACCTCATGCCAATGTTGCATAATATCAATATAGTTATTGTAGTAATCGGCAAGCTCTAGCATGTCATAACTGAAGCTTTGCCCAGAAGCAAAAAGCTGTTTATAAGCTCCTAAACTACTATCAATAGGGTGTCTTCTTGTATTAATTATTTTAGCATTAGGAAGTATCAACTTAATTAAGCCAATATGAGAGAAATTATTCGGCATTTTATCGATGAAAAAAGGTGTGTTGCTAACTCTATGGTGAGCAACTTGATCAAGATATTCTTTTCCATACCCACGCCAATCTCGTTTGAGTAATTCTTTCATTGTTTGCGGGTAAGTTTTTCCGTCATGCCTATATTTAGCAGTGGCATAGGCGATACTACCAATATTGTGTAGCTCAGAGGTTCCTTCAACCTGACTATGACTTGCTAAAATTTGTTCTATTAAAGTTGAACCAGAGCGTGGTAAACCAACTATAAAAATAGGATCTTCAGCCATATTCCCTGATACTTTATGCTTATTTATAAAGTCCGCACTAAAAACTTCTTTAATCGCTTGAAGGTGTAATTCAAAATCTACAGGATCATACTCAACAAGCGTCCTTTGCAATTGATTACCTTGATGATAAAAGTGCCATGCACCATCATAATCTTTATCGTCTTCGTAAGCCTTGCCTAAGGAAAAATTAAAATGAACTCTAGATTGATCACTCAACGTAGTCTTTTTTAGTTGCGCTTTCATTTCCTCGACTTCACTTTCTTTAAACTTGAATGTTTTTAAGTTGGCCATACTCCAATATACTTCACCAAGATCTGGTTTTTGTAGAATAGCCATTCGATAGGCTGCTAAAGCCTCGTTATGCCGTCCAACGGTCTTGAGCATATGAGCATATGCCATATGCACGCCTGGTGCTTCGGGCTTAATTTGTAACGCTTTTTTATAAGCGAAAATGGCAGAGTCGCAATCGCCAACATGAGACTGAGCATTTCCTAAACCAACCCAAGCCATTTCTTCTTTTGGTTTTAACTGTGAAAGTTTAATATATATATCGGCTGCATCTGACCATTTCTTTTGTTCTAATAATATGCTCCCTAAGGTGTATAACCCTTGTACAAAGTCAGGCTTGATTTGAATAGCGCGTCTTAATAAAGCTTCAGCATCTGAAATGTTGTTACCTTGATCAAAGTATGTAAGCGCTAAAAACCTTAAAGCATCAACGTTATCTGGTGTATCTTTAAGTATGCCCTTAAGTTGTCTCTGTGCATCTTCTAGACGCCCTGCACGCCAATGTTCAGCTCCTTTAGCCACTTCCATAGCTTGATGGTCTCTTGATAAGTACTCTTCGTAGGCTAAATCAGCACTCTCTTGTTTGCCTAAGGCAGAAAAAGCTTGAGCTCGTTTCTTATGAGCATTGGCAAGGTTTGGATTCAGTTGAATCGCTTTATCCAAACATGCAATCGCTTGTGAAAATTGACGTTGAAGTGCAAAAACACTTCCCTTGTCTTCATGCAAGGGGGCGAAATCTGGAGCTAGTTTTAGAGCAAGGTCAATTTTCTCCATGGCTTCGCTAAAGAGGTTTCTGCGAATTAGGCTATGAGCAATAATTTGCATATGCGGCATACTTGATGGTTTTGTAAGTAGGTATTCACTACAGATTTTTTCAGCTAATACAGGATTGTTATTTTGCATTGCTGAAATAGCAGATTGAAGTGTTGCTTGTTGAACCTGAAGCTCCTGCTGATTTTGCATACTTTCAGGGGATATTTTTTCTTGACTCATTGGTTATTCTCACTGCAGTTGAATCATTAATGATGGCTTTTTTATGGTCAAATTTTATGTGCCAAATTATGACTATATCACTCGATTTTATTAGTATCTCTAGCTGTAAACCAACCTACAATTGAATTTTATTATTGTGATGTTGAAAAAAATTCAAATAAAGCAGACGACTTTGCACAAGAGAGCTTATAACAAAGCGCTATATGGTTAAAGGTAAAGAATAATTAAGAATATAGGGCTATATTTTTAGCCCTAAAGATAACATGATGTTTAACTGATTGTGATAATTAATTTACAGTTGAGAAAAATACAACAATGAATGAAATATAGTCACTAGTACTTTATTGCCACAACGCTTACATTTTTATAAATATGTCTGGGTTTAATAGACCCCTCTAAAGAGAATAAAAATGAAGAAGTTCATCCATTTAATAACAACCTTTTCACTCTTAGCCTTTAATGCTAGCGCACAAAATGACTGGGAAAACCAAGCTATTTTGCAGGTTAATACTGAGAAGCCTCACGCTACAATGATGTCATTTCCAAGCATCGAAACCGCAAGTATTAACAGTCGTGAAAACTCTACGTGGTTTTATTCACTCAATGGAACCTGGAAATTCAACTGGTCCAAAAACAGCAATGAAGCGCCTAATAACTTTTATAAAGCTTCTTATGATGCTAATCATTGGGATGAGATTGTCGTTCCTTCTAACTGGCAAGTAGAGGGGTTCGGTACGCCTATTTATAGCAATATCACTTACCCATTCCCGAAGAAGCCTCCTTTTATTGCACAAGAATACAACCCAGTTGGTAGTTACAAGAAAAATTTTGAGTTACCAAGCCATTGGGATGGCAGAGAAACGTTTATTCATTTCGAAGGTGTCGATTCTGCTTTTTATTTATGGGTAAATGGCGTAAAAGTTGGTTACAGTCAGGGCAGTAGAACACCGGCGGAATGGAATATTACAAAGTATTTAAAACCAGAAAATAATGAATTATCGGTTCAGGTGATCAGGTGGAGTGATGGTTCGTACCTTGAGGATCAAGATGCTTGGCGCCTAAGTGGTATTTATCGAAATGTTTTTTTGGTTTCCAGAGCTCAAACCTACCTTCGAGACTTCTTTGTTAAAGGAGAATTAGACAGTCAATACCAGCATGGTAATTTATCACTCGAACTTGATATCACAAATCCTCAAGGCTTAGTAGACGTATTGTTATTGGATGCACAAGGCAATAAAGTTGTTGATGTAAAGAATACCTCAGCAAAAAGAGAACTTAATTTTAATGTAGGGGTACAAAACCCTCATAAATGGAATGCTGAAAACCCTTATTTATATTCATTATTTATCAGCTTAAAAGATAACAAGAATAATGTCATTGAAGTTGTGCCATGGAAAGTAGGATTTAGAACCAGTGAAATTAAAAATAATGTTTATTATTTTAATGGCGTTCCCGTCAAAATGAAGGGGGTCAATCGTCACGAACATGACGCGAATACAGGGCATGTTGTTACACGTGATGAAATGATTGTAGATTTTAAACTGTTTAAAGAAAACAATATTAATGCGGTCAGAACGGCGCATTACCCGAATTCTCCTCTATTTTACCAATTAGCCGATCAATATGGTATTTACGTTTTAGATGAAACAAATATAGAAATACATGATTTTGGTAACAATATAGTTAATCAACTCGCAGATGATATTAGTTGGCAAGAAGCACATTTAAATCGTGTAAAAAGAATGGTTGAACGTGATAAAAACCATACCAGTATTAACTTTTGGTCATCGGGAAATGAAGCCGGTTACGGCAAAAATTTTGCAGCAATGCTAGATTATTTCCATCAAAGAGATCCTTCTCGTCCAGTGCACTATGAGGGAACTACAAAAGATGAATCATTAGAGCAAATCAAAAAGTACTCTGATTTAGAATCCAGAATGTATGCCTTACCAGGTGATTTAGGTAACTTTAGTGACTCATCGGTGTTTTTACTATGTGAATATTCTCATGCTATGGGGAATTCTAACGGTAATTTAGACGCGTACTGGTATCAAGATATTTATCCAAACATTCATTATGCTGGGGCCTATGTTTGGGACTGGCGAGATCAAGGTCTTAAAACCCCAGTACCTAAAGAATTTTCCGATAATATAGGCACTGGGCCAGTAGCAAAAGATTTCTTTGCATACGGTGGTTGGTTTGAGAAAGAGCATAACTTTCAGCATGACGGAAACTTCTGCATGAATGGGCTAATTAGCTCTGACGGTATACCCCACCCAGGTTTAAAGGCCATAAAGCATGTGTATAGAAATATACATGTAAGTGCTGTGGATACTGAACAAGGTTTATTTAAGATTAAAAGTTGGTTCGACTTTAGTTCAGCAGATCAGCTTGTCAATGCAACTTGGACCATCATTGACAATGGTAAGCCTATTTATAGTAAGGTGATTAATGCGTTAAATTTAGATGCGCGAGGTGAAACAACCCTTCAATTAGACTTTTCAGAAGTAGAATTAAAAAAGGGCCGAGAATATTTTGTTGATATAGTGTTTACAGCAAAATCAAACTATCACCCGTTAGTGGCAGCAGGGCATATTGTTGCTTATGAACAATTTCCTTTAACAACAAAGTTACCTGAAGCTCTACCTACAAAGGTTTCAACTTTAAAAGCAAAACAAACCGAAGAATACGTTACGATTGAAGATAATGGCGTTAAAGTTGTTTTTAGCAAACAAAGTGGTGAATTAATAGATTATAACTTCAGAGGCACTCAACTCATAAAACGCGGTCCAATGCCAGAGTTTTGGCGTGCAACGGTAGATAATGAAAACCCTTTAGTGAGAGGTTGGCCGACTCAATTCACAACAGAAGATAATTATTTTAAATTCTTAAATGCAAGAGAGTATTGGCAGCCGACAGTAAGTTTTAAATACAATAAACAAGGTGCGGTTGTTGTTGATGTTAAAGGTAAACTTTCAGGTTATAAAGCCGACTTAGCGATAAGTTATGTTATTCATGACTCGGGACAAATTGATGTGAATGCTCAATATCAATTTGAAGAAAAACCAAGTAAGGCATATGGAACTTATCTCAAAATAGGTACTGAATTATTAATTCCTGAAGGCTTTGAAACGGTATCGTGGTACGGAAGAGGGCCAGAAGAAACTTATCAAGACAGAAAATTTGAAGCAATTGGCGTCTTTAAGAATACGGTTGATGGGCTTTGGGTTGACTACTCTAAACCGCAAGAAAATGGAAATAGAACTGATATTCGTTGGTTTAGCCTTGAAAATAATCAAGGTACAGGTCTAACTGTTTATACCGTTACAGAGCCATTAGAGGTGAGTGCTAGGCATTACAGTATTGAAACAATGCAAAATAGCGATTATGCTTTTCAGATGCAACGTTCTAAAGATATTTTCTTAAACATCGATCACTTGCAAAATGGTGTAGGTGGTAATAATAGTTGGGGGGAAGCCCCTTTACCTCAATACTTACCGAGAGAACTTGAGTATAACTACAGTTATTCAATCGTGCCTTTTGCTGGTGGAAATAACGTCGAGAATACACCATATAAATAATAATTTTTCTGACTGAATTAGGGGTTGTTAAAGTTTCATTGTAGCCTTTTGAGTTGCATTGAAAAAGCATTGCTCTTTACGAATAGAACACCTATTAAATAAATATGTGTTCTATTTTTCATATAAAAGAATAAAGCTTAGGCATGAAAAATCAGCAACCTTGAAGGTACCAAGCTTTATAGTCATTTATTTAATTAACCGTGAAGCGAAAATTGTACTTTGTTTCGAACCATCATCTTCTTATCGATAGATAAAATTAAAAATTCTAAGGAAAATTAATATGTACAAAATGCTATTACTCTTTTTTATACTTACGTTATTGTTAGGCTGTAAGGAAGATCCCTCTGACAAAGTAGCTTTCGATAAAGGAGATACACAAACGCTAAGTGAACAACTTGTATTTATTTCTCCCAATGAAGAGAAATTGATTTATACCGGTCGATGGGATCAATCGAATCCAGCTAAACCTAAAGTTACTTGGTCTGGATCTACTGTGATAATAAGATTTAAGGGAACAAACTTAATAGCAAAATTAGAAAATGAAACAGGAGTAGATCAATTTAGGGTTGTTATTAATGGCAAGGCCAAAGAAAAGGTTTTTAAAGTTTCTACTGGTATCAATAATTACATCTTGGCAGAAAACCTTGAAGATACAGAACATACTATCATTTTAGTGAAGGAAACATTGTATAATAAAGCGACAGTTTTCCATGGTTTTTATGGTGATGGACATCTACTGCCTCCACAGCCTAGACCAACATTAAGGTTAGCTTTTTTTGGTGACTCAAATATGGATGGGAGCTCTAATTATAGTGAAAAAAACCAAGGTGATTCTGGAAGTTATTATGCTTATCCGGCCATGGTTACTCGAATGCTAGGTGCTGAAATGAATTTGCAGGCTTTAGGCGGAGCAACCTTAGATAATAACGACGACAACGATGTAAAATCCTTTATTTATTCTTTAGACTATCATAACCAAAACATAAATTACCGTAGTGGATTTAAACCTGATGTCATTATAGTTAATGCCGGTGCCAATGATCTTGGTGCGGGTAAAGAGGTAATTAAATCACGGTTTACAGAAGTCGTTAAAGACTTGCGAAATGTTTATGGAGAAAAACCAAATATTGTATTGATGAATGCTTATGGCTGGGATGTTAACGAACCCGCTAATTACACTCAAGCGTTAGTTGAAGAGCTAGGAGGTAAGCTTTCAGTTCTTCATTTCCCTTGGTTGTGGGAACAGTGGCATGGATCTCAATGGGATCATAGTGGCCAGGCGTATATGTTGGCAGAACACATTACAAGTTTAGATACTAATTGGCAGATTGAACATGATAACGATATTGTCGATGGCTTTGGTCGAAATGGTGATTTTTCTAATGGAAGTTTTGAGTTCAAAGCACCATTTGGTGGGTTTGGTTGGCGATATATTGAAGATGGTGTTGAGAGAATTAAAAATCCAGAGCAAGCAGCTGAAGGGCAATACTATATTCGCTTAATTGAAGGAACTGAAGTGCATCAACCAACAGATGCAACAGCAGACTTAAAACCAGGGGCCACCATTGGTAATGAAGTCTATACAATCACCGCAAAAATAAGGGCAGTTGGACCTCAAGCGAAAGCAAAGATCACTACTCACTTTGAAGGGCAACAACTTTATACTCACGATGACGACCCATCAACATTCCAGTCAACAGATTTTGTCCTTACACCAAAGTGGCAAACCTACCAACATGAAGCAAAAGCTAACGAAGGTGTATGGACAATATTTAATTATATCAAAGCAACCCAAGGGACAATAGAAGTAGATGATGTGAAAATGACTTTTAGTCGTCAAATAAAATAAGCTGTTATTGAATTTTATCCCAAGTATACGAAGTAAAATAATATAAAGTAGCTAAATTTTACTGGGCAGATAAATCAACTTTAATGTTGAACTGCCCAAATATAAATTAACAAAAACTACTGTTTATTCTAAATAGTAACTTTTTCCTAAGATAATCTCAAAAGTTATAAGTGCCTTTTTAAGTGTTTTTAATCAATAGGTTAAAAGTATCAAAAGTTTGAAAAATCTTATCAAAAAAAATAAATTGTAAAAAAGCTTGATACTGTACGAACTTA
>CAWVWK010000083.1:0-10975 GCA_963933725.1 uncultured Colwellia sp. | reverse complement strand
ATCAAAAATAATGGCATATTGCTCGTCACAGGTAATTCTTAACATGATTTGATGAGGAACATACACGATATCTACATCAAAACCGCAAGCAGTAATAATCTCTTGAATAACAACAGCTTTCAATGCAGGGGCCATTAATCTTTGAGAAATACCTGACACCATAGTGTAAGAGGCTACTGGCCAAACAGGATGATAAATATCAGCAAAAAGGTGTTTATAGAATAATTCATTCAACAATGACTCTGCACGCTCAATAGGAGATGCGATTTCATCAACAACTATTTGGCACTGGTTGATAATATCATCAAGACAGTCAAGGTCGTGATTGATATCATTTCTTACCCTTTGTTCTTGCTCACTATTACTATGAAAAATGGTTTCTTCAATGAGCATGAATGTTTGTAATAAATCTTTGTCTTCTGAAGCTATTTCAGATAATAGTAATTCATTCATAAATATTACTTACCTTTTACCTTTATTCTTAAATACCCATTTTATCTTCACATTGCTTTAGCATGAGTTAGTTGGGTGTGTATTTTTTACTTTTTGAATACACTTTAATGCTTAATTCACCAATTAACTGGTCGACTACACTATTAAAAAAACATCGTTTGCTTTGTCATCGCAAGGCGTATCACCAGGACTATCCAGCCCATTGCGCCAATATAACCAATAATTTGCATTACTCTATTTCTCGCTAATTTCAACGTGTAGTAACCGGTAAAAATATAAGCAGCAATAGCAACAATCTTCTCTGCTAACCACATATGCTCGAATGGACTTATGGATAACTTAACTGCAAGTGCAATACCAACAGCTAACAACAGGGTATCAATGATGTGAGGGGTAATTTTCACCCATTTTTTTTGTAGTTGATCTGAGCCACCAAGTAACCAAATAAAACGTAGGCTAAATAATACAACACTCACTAAAGCGAGCGTCATATGAAGATGTTTAAACATGTTTTTTCCCTTCTGATTGTTTTTTTTGTTATTGAGTTATCTTTTAATCTAAATTATCTTTTAGCCCAGGTAATTCGGTCTTGCCCATTTAAATCTTTTACAGTTTTTGCATCATTAAAGCCAAATGATTCGAGCAAGTCTCTTACCATGCTGCCCTGATTATAACCATGCTCAAAAAATATCACCCCATCTTCAGTCAAATGGGCTAAAGATGTTTTTGCGATATGTGCTATATCAGCTAAGCCATCGTTAGCGGCAACAAGTGCAGATAAAGGTTCAAAACGAACATCACCTTGTGAAATATGTTCATCATTTTCAGAAATATAAGGCGGATTACTTACGATAATATCAAACTTTGTTTCTAATGCTACACTTTTAAACCAGTCACTACGATAAATATTAACATGTGATAAATCGAGGTTAGCTGCATTTTTTTTAGCTAATCTAATCGCTTCCAAATTAAAATCAATAGCATCTATGCTCCATGAAGGCTTTTCAAAAGCAAGTGCCAAAGCAATGGCACCGGTTCCTGTTCCTAAATCTAAGCAGGTAACCTTCTCTCTCTCACCATATTCTTTTAAAACTAATTCAATAAGTGTTTCAGTATCAGGTCGAGGAATAAGTGTTGACGGCGCAACATAAAATGGTAAAGACCAAAACTCTTTAGTACCTGTTATATACGCAATAGGCTCGCCTTGAGCTCGCCTATTCACTAAAGTGTGATATTGACTAATAAGGTTTTGTGCTAATGGCTTATCTGGCCAAGTAATTAAATGAACACGACTTTCATTTAATACGAAGCAAAGGAGCAGTTCTGCATCTAGCTTAGCGCTGTCAGAAACACTTTCTAATTGCGCTTTAGCTACATTTACCTGATGCTTTATCGTTGAGTTATTAACCAAAGAAACCTCTAAACTAACCTTGCCCTGCAAGCTCTGCAAGTAAGTCGGCTTGGTTCTCCTGCATAATAGGCTCCATGACAAGGTCAAGACTCCCTTCCATTATTTCGCCTAGACGATATAAAGTAAGGTTAATGCGATGATCACTCATGCGTCCTTGAGGGAAGTTATAGGTACGAATTCGCTCTGAACGATCCCCACTAGCAACCAGATTACGACGAGAAGATTCTTCTTCACTTCGGCGTTTCTCATCTTCAGCTTGTTGCAATCTAGCCTGAAGAACAGACATCGCTTGTGCACGGTTTTTATGTTGTGAACGCTGATCTTGACACTCAACTACAACACCCGTTGGGATGTGCGTAATACGAATCGCTGAGTCAGTTTTGTTTACATGCTGACCACCAGCACCTGACGCCCTAAAGGTATCAACTTTTAAATCTGCTTTATTGATTTCTATCGCTTGAGACTCAGGGATTTCAGGCATAACAACCACAGTACAGGCTGAGGTGTGCACTCTGCCTTGAGACTCTGTTTGAGGAACACGTTGAACACGATGTCCGCCAGACTCAAACTTCATAAACCCATAAACACCTTCACCGTTTATTTTCATGATAAGCTCTTTATAGCCGCCCTGCTCACTTTCATTGGTGTTCATGACTTCTATTTTCCAACCACGCTTTTCTGCATAACGGCTGTACATTCTAAATAAATCACCTGCAAAGATAGCCGCTTCATCGCCACCAGCACCGGCACGAATCTCAACAAAACAGTTGTTATCGTCATTTGGATCGCGAGGTAATAATAAGATTTGTAATTCATCAGCTAACTCAGCAACGGCTTTCTTGGCATCTTTATATTCTTCTTGAGCCATTTCACGCATATCAGGATCATCATCCTTTAACATGAGCTCTGCTGTTGAAAAGTCTTCTTCTGCTTCTTTATAGTTACTAAAAACTGAAGTAACTTGCTCTAGTTGTTTGAATTCTTGAGATAAGGCACGAAATTTATCCTGATTTGAGATAGTTTCAGGATCTGATAAAAGTGCTTGAACTTCTTCGAAGCGCTCAGATAACACTTCAAGCTTTTGATAAACGGATGCTTTCATTAAATAATCTTATGTTTTAAAAGGGAACAACAATAATTTCCGTTATTCTAACACAGCTAAGCAATGATTGAATACCTAGAAAAGGAAAGAGAAGCCTCAAGTAGCGAGTAAGTTTTAGACGTAAGCCCGTTTTGCCAACAGATAAGGGCGGATGAGACAAAACCCCAATGGGGTAAAGACAACTATACAGTAAAAGAAAGAACAAAGAACTTGTACTTTTCTTTTGATCTTACTCTAAGAATCTCTAAATGCGTTTAATTTGCGTAAGTCGATGAGATGACTAGTCATTAATTAGTTGGGATATAGATAGATTCCATCGAAGAAAACGGTGGAATGACGGTGTTCCAGCAAACTAAACTTTCCAGCCTTCAAGCCTCTATTTATCTTCCTGCTTGCCTATACCTTAATCTATATTAAAAATATCACGCAAGTAGATAAGTCTATCAAGTTCACCACCTTGAGCAGCAGATTGCAGTGCGCTTGTCGGTTCATGCATAAATTTGTTAGTGAGTTTGGTGGCAAGTTCACCCACAACCATTTCAGCATTTTTACCTGATTGTATTTGTAATAAGGCTTTTTCGAGAAGTTGGTCTCGTGTGTCGATACATTGCTTACGATAACTGATGACCGTGTCTTTAGTATTTAAACCACGTAACCATGACATAAAACTATCCGACTGCGAATTAACAATATTCTCAGCTTGAACAGCTGCTTTTCGACGATTCTCAAGGTTTTTAGCAATGATATTTTGTAAATCATCTACGGTATAGAGAAATGCATTATCAAGATCTGAAACTTGTTCTTCTATATCTCTTGGAACAGCTAAATCAACCATGAAAATAGGTCTGTTTTTACGTTTTGCCAATGCTTGTTCAACCATCCCTTTACCAATAAGAGGGAGAGTTGATCCTGTAGAACTAATGACAATATCGGCTTTACTGATATATTCAGGAATTTGTGCAATGGTAATAACATCAGCCCCCATTTGAACCGCCATATTTTGTGCTCTAGCAATAGTACGGTTGGCTACTGTCATTTTACTGACTTTATTTTCGTATAAGTGCTTAGCAACTAACTCAATGGTTTCCCCTGCGCCAATTAACAAAACATTCGTATTTTCAAGGTTAGCAAAAATATGCTTTGCTAAAGTGACACTAGCAAAAGCGACAGATACAGCGCTTGCTCCTATTTCTGTTTCAGTGCGTACTTGTTTTGCAACACCAAAAGTGCGTTGAAATAAGCGGTCCATTACAAGCGCCATTGAGCCTGCAGCTTTAGCTTGGCTATATGCCTGTTTCATTTGCCCAAGTATTTGAGGTTCACCTAAAACAAGAGAGTCTAAACCGCATGCTACACGCATCATATGATTTACAGCATGTTGGTCTTGATGCCAGTACAAACTAGGTGAAATGGTTGATGCGGGAACATTATGATAATTCTCTAACCAAGTTAATAAATCATTTTTGGTAAGATCAAAATCGCCTTCTTGAACAAGGTATAGCTCTGTTCTATTGCACGTAGATAAAATAGCAACTTCTTTACATTTTACGTGCGAAAGCATTTCCTGTAGTGCAACAGAAAGTTTATCAGGGCTAAAAGCGATTTTTTCCCTAACCGCGACAGGCGCTGTTTTGTGGTTAATACCAACGGCAACAATAGACAATATATAAACCTATTTAGATGATGTTTCTTGGTGACAAAATTGATGGTTTCATATCGTTAAGTATAACGCAGACTTACCGTAATCTCACTAAATATGTGCCCATATTTGCATAAAAGCACGAAACCTGTTTTCATATTTAAATACAGCACTAAAGCCAGTTATGTATATATGTTTTTTATCATAACGTTAAATTGTGTTTGTCTAATTTACTACTTCTGTTAATTTTGACGTAAATAGTCGAACATTCATTATTTTAGAATGATTTTTAATAGATAATAAATTATAACGATATTGTATTGAAGAAAACTCTGTGTTCAAATACCTTTTTTTAGACGTTAGCATTCTTTAATGTCGTGGTTAATTCGGTGATAATTTAAGCTGTTTTTTGAAGAGTATAACGTTTCTCAATGTTTTGATAATTTTCATAAATAAATACTTAACACCATTTTAACTTTTATTTCCTTAATTAAAGCTTAAATAGACCCAGACGACCTCACATGAGCAAAGCCCATATTTTACCTAGCCAAAGAATCAAACGATTAGTGTTTGTAATTTTGGCATTTACTTTATACCCACTGTTGTCAGGGTGTACATTTACCAAACAAATTAATACTGATGAGTCGCAAGTTTCTTTTCCCAAACAAAGAGAAGCACAATTAGCTATGTTGCAACATTGGAAAGTTAAAGGAAAAATTGCATTTATTACGCCAAGTAAAAAAGAAAGTGCTGGACTCTCTTGGCATGTTAATGAAATATCACAAAGTCAACAACTTAACTTAAATAGCTACCTTGGCATCAACGTTTTAGACTTAAATTCACAAGCTGGGAAGCACACAATAAAGGTAGATGGTAAAACTTACCATGGTACCAACTTGTCTCAACTCATATATGACTTAACAGGCTTAACATTACCGATTCACGCTTTGAATTATTGGCTAAAAGGTATTGCTTATAAATCTAACGACGAAATACTTTTAAATGAGAAAACTCATTTACCGTTCCAGTTGACAAGTTTATATCAGGGACGCTTATGGCAGATAAAATATGAAAAATATAAAACATTCAAAACGATACAACTTCCAACTAAAATAAGTATTCGCCAAGACGACCTTCTCATTAAGTTTTCTATAAATAACTGGCAGGTATTACCCAACTAAACCTGCTATCACAAAACATATTAAAACGTTAAACAAATAATCATATTATCAACATGACAAATAAAACGGCACAGAAATACACATTTCCTTCTCCTGCAAAGTTAAATTTATATTTACATGTAGTGGGACAAAGAGAGGATGGCTATCACGAACTTCAGACGCTTTTTCAATTTGTTGAACACAGCGATACAATAACGATTAGCCTTGATGTTCAAAATCCAAATAACGATATACCTATAAAACTATTAACTCCGCTTAAAAACGTTAAAGACGAAGATAATTTAATTCTTAAAGCAGCCTTATTACTCAGAGAAAAAGCGCTTAGCGAAAAAGGGCTAATTATCAAAGATGAGTCATTTTTACCTTTAAACTACACAGCTGAAATTAGTATAAACAAGATACTTCCTATGGGAGGAGGACTTGGCGGTGGCTCTTCAAATGCTGCTACAGTCTTACTTGCATTAAATACATTATGGAAAATTAATTTTTCAACACAAAAACTCGCTGACCTAGGATTACAGCTTGGTGCTGACGTGCCTATTTTTATTCATGGGTACTCTGCTTTTGCACAAGGTGTAGGAGAGAAATTAATACCTGTGAAACCTAAGGAATACTGGTACTTGATTACAAAACCTGACTGCTCTATCTCAACGACAAGTGTCTTTCAAAGTAAAGATTTACCAAGAGATACCCCAAGGAGAAACCCTTTATCTGATGAAGTTGATTTATATGACATTGATAATTGGCATAACGATTGTCAAGAAATGGTAATAAAACACTATCCTGAGGTTGCCAAGCTACTGTCTTGGTTGGTAGAATACGCACCGTCAAGAATGACGGGCACCGGAGCATGTATTTTCTCTCGGTTCACCAGCCAAGAAGAGGCGAACAAAGTACAAAATTCGCTTCCTAGCGGAACTTATTCTTTTGTGACAAGAGGAGTAAACACTTCTCCTTTACGCTCTATTATAGAGCAATTAAACAGTTAATTTAGTTTGCTGAATTCTAACCTATAGACTAGGATTCAGTTTAATATTAATGTCAAAGTTTCTGAGGAACTGATTGTGCCTGACATGAAGATTTTTGCGGGTAATGCCACCCCTGAACTGGCCAAAAAAGTTGCAAGCCGCCTATATATGACTTTAGGCGAAGCCAAAGTAGGTAGTTTTAGTGATGGTGAAATAAGTTTTGAAATTAATGAAAATGTGCGTGGTAGCGATGTTTTTATTATTCAATCAACTTGTGCTCCAACCAATAATAATTTAATGGAACTTATTGTAATGATTGATGCATTTCGTCGTGCATCGGCCGGTCGAATTACAGCAGTTATCCCTTATTTTGGTTATGCTCGTCAAGACAGACGTGTTCGTAGCGCTAGGGTTCCTATTACAGCGAAAGTTGTAGCAGACTTCCTATCAAGCGTTGGTGTTGACCGTGTATTAACGGTAGACCTACACGCTGAGCAAATTCAAGGCTTCTTCGATGTACCTGTTGATAACGCTTTCGGTACCCCTATTCTTCTAGAAGATATGAAAAATCGTGAGTTAGACAACCCTGTTGTGGTATCTCCTGATATTGGCGGTGTTGTTCGTGCTCGTGCTGTTGCAAAATTACTTAATGACACAGACCTTGCTATCATTGATAAACGTCGTCCTAAAGCGAACGTTGCCCAAGTTATGCATATTATTGGTGATGTAAAAGACAGAGACTGTATTATCGTAGATGATATGATTGATACTGGTGGCACATTAGCTAAAGCTGCTGAAGCCCTCAAAGCTCATGGTGCTAAGCGTGTTTACGCTTATGCTACTCACCCTGTCTTATCTGGTAACGCACCTGAAAACTTGAAAAACTCTGTAATTGATGAAGTCGTTGTAACTGACTCAATACCTCTTTCAGATGAAATCAAGTCACTTAAAATGGTTCGTCAACTTACGTTAAGTGGTATGCTAAGTGAGGCCATTCGCCGAGTATGTAACGAAGAATCTATTTCAGCGATGTTTGATTAATCTGCACAATAATCAAGCAACAAGCATTAGTGCAAAAAAGCAGTTTCGAAAGAAACTGCTTTTTTTATGGATAAAAATTAACTTCTCATAGCTTTCAGATTTTCTTGGTGGTATAATTTCGCGCCTTTTTTATATGGGGGTTCTGTCTATTAAGGCTAGATAATTCATTTAAACAAGCGTATACCCTTGTTTTTGGTCGCAAAAAACAAGATTTAATTTAATATTATATATGTTTCATATATAACAACATGAGTATTAACCCATGACTGATTTATTTACATTGGATGCGGAAGTACGTACTGACTTAGGGAAAGGTGCGAGCCGCCGCCTTCGTCACGCGAAAAAAGTTCCAGCTATCCTTTACGGTGAAGGACAAGATCCTGTTTCTTTAACTTTAGAGCACAAAAACGTTTTTCGTGCACAACAAGAAGAAGCATTCTACTCACACGTATTAACATTAAACATTGGCAAGAAAAAAGTTAAATGTTTAATCAAAGACATGCAACGTCACCCGTACAAAGAAGTTGTAATGCACTTAGATTTCATCCGTATCGATGCTAAAAATGCAATCCACACTAACGTTCCTGTTCACTTCATCAATGAAGAGAATGTAGTGAAGAAAGGTGGTGCTGTTTCTCATCATATCGCTGAGATTGCTATAACTTGTTTACCTAAAGACTTACCTGAATTCATTGAAGTTGATTTGGCGGATTTAGAAGTTGGTCAAACAGTACATTTATCAGATGTTAAATTACCAAAAGGTGTAACTTCTGATGAATTAGCTAAAGGCGAAAGCCATGACCAAGCTGTAGCATCTGCTAAAGCACCTAAAGGTCTAGCTGAAGATGACAGCGCAAGCGAAGAAGCTGAATCAGAAGCTGAATAATACATAAGGCTGTTGAACTTTCATTTTAGTCTCTTCTATAGCCTTTGGGGGTGCCTTAAAAAGCGTTACTCTTTGTTGTTTAAAGTTTATTGGAAAAAACCAAAAACTACCTTAAACATCTCGATTAACACATTTTTCAAGCGCAACAGAGCTATAAACGGGAAGAACAACAGCCTTAACTAACTATTTAGCTTAAAATATATATCCAAGAGAACTCTATGAGTTTCAGCACTTTTAATTCATTAATAGCGCTTTAAGATAAGGTGAATAGTTAGTATGTCTATAAAGCTAATTGCGGGGCTAGGTAATCCTGGCTCCGAATATGAAAGAACACGTCACAATGCTGGTGTATGGTTTGTTGAAGAACTCGCACAGCGCAATAATATCTCTCTCCGCCCAGAAAAAAAATATTCCGGACTATATGGCAAAGGCCTTATAGGAAATGAACTCGTTCACCTATTGATTCCAACAACCTATATGAACCGAAGTGGACAAGCTGTAGCCCTTTTAGCTAATTTCTTTAAGATCAATGTCGATGAAATCTTAGTTGCTCACGACGAACTTGATATTCCCCCTGGAACAGTAAAAATTAAGCAAGGTGGTGGTCATGGTGGTCATAATGGTTTGAAAGACATTATTGCTCGTATGGCCAACAATAAAGAATTTTATCGCTTACGTATAGGCATAGGTCACCCTGGTCATAGAGACAAGGTTACCGGTCATGTACTTGGCAAAGCACCCAAAAATGAACAAGCAGAGTTAGATCAAGTTATTGATGAATCAAGTCGTTGCTTTGAAATTTGGCAAAAAGAGGGTTTAAAGAAAGCCCAACAACGTTTGCACTCTTTCAAAGCACTACCTTAATTTTAAGTATAAGCTTAATCATTCATCGTCACGTAAATCATTTAATAAAGAGTAACAGGTAATAATTATGGGATTTAAATGTGGAATTGTCGGTTTACCTAATGTGGGTAAATCAACGCTTTTTAATGCGTTAACCAAAGCTGGTATTGAAGCAGCTAACTTTCCTTTTTGTACAATAGAGCCAAACACTGGCGTTGTACCTGTACCAGATCCTCGCCTTGATCAACTAAGCGCGATTGTAAATCCTGAGCGTGTTATTGCAACAACAATGGAATTTGTAGATATTGCTGGCCTTGTTGCTGGTGCATCTAAAGGTGAAGGTTTAGGTAATAAATTCCTAGCGAACATTCGTGAAACAGATGCGATTGGTCATGTAGTACGTTGTTTTGAAAACGACAATATCATTCATGTCGCGAATAAAATTAGCCCTGCTGATGATATCGATGTAATCAATACTGAACTTGCACTTTCTGATATGGATACCGCAGAGCGCGCTATTCAGAGACAAGCAAAACGTGCAAAAGGTGGTGATAAAGACGCTAAATTCGAAATACCTGTTTTAGAAAAAATTCTTAAGCACGTTGAAGATGGCAATATGATCCGATCTCTTGAGCTTTCAAAAGAAGAAAAAGCAGCGGTTGCTTACTTAAACTTCTTAACCATAAAGCCAACTATGTATATAGCTAATGTTAACGATGACGGTTTTGAGAACAACCCTTATTTAGACATAGTACAAGATATTGCTGATAAGGAAGGCGCTGTAGTAGTCGCTGTTTGTGCTGAAATTGAAGGCGAACTATCTGAAATGGACGAAGAAGATAGAATTGAGTTTATGGCTGAAATGGGCTTAGAAGAGCCTGGTCTTAACCGTGTGATAAACTCTGGTTACTCTCTTTTACACCTGCAAACTTACTTCACTGCTGGTGTTAAAGAAGTAAGAGCTTGGACAGTTAAACAAAAAGCAACGGCTCCACAAGCTGCCGGTGTTATTCACACAGACTTTGAAAAAGGCTTTATTAGAGCCGAAGTCATTGCCTTTGATGACTTCATTGAGTTCAATGGCGAGTCTGGTGCTAAAGATGCCGGTAAATGGCGTCTTGAAGGTAAAGAGTATGTTGTAAAAGATGGTGATGTCATTCACTTTAGATTTAACGTTTAATTGAATTAATTGAATTAATTCCGTAACGGCTTAAATATATTTAATGAAATAAAAAATCATTTGTCGCAATAACATAACCGTAAATGTTCGGCTAATGTGCTTTTTGTACAATTGATAAGCAAATAAACAAAAACTACTAATTAATTCAAAAAAACGGTTGACGTATCGCATGCAGATTAGCATAATACGCGCCACTTGCTAGAGAGCAGGTTGGTAAGGCTACATAGCTCAGCTGGTTAGAGCACATCACTCATAATGATGGGGTCCCAGG
>CAWVWK010000082.1:0-10989 GCA_963933725.1 uncultured Colwellia sp. | reverse complement strand
CAACCCTCTATAACTGATGCACTTCATCATGTGCATAATTATTTATACAAATCACCAAAATACAAAGAACAATAAACGGATGTTAAATGCCTTCTTTTATCGGTAATTTTGAATTCTTACAACAGCATTACGAGTTGTTATTTCGCTTAGCCGAAACTGCTGAAAATAGATTGTTACAGTCAGCTTAGCGCAAGTACTGAAATGGACAAAGAGTTAAAAATTGAAAATACAAGGTGTTTATTTAAGTAACTAGTTGTTCTAATTATTAAATGAAACACGCTGTAGTTGGTGATTTTAATAAGAATAAATGATCACATATTTAGTGAGGCTGGTATTAAATACTTGTTTAAATAAACTAATATCGTATTATTCATCTAAATAACGCGTTAAGAATTTAGCCAAAACTTTGAAGGAATTAATAATTGCATCGTTTAATAACCCTATTCGCTATTTTATTGCTCTGTGGATGTGCAAATAGTGATTGGCGCACGGCTAGTAGAGAACCTGCGGGTATTGCATCCCAGCCAAATGAAGATAACAGAGCCATTATCGAAGTATATGCTGCTGATGCATTTAGTTGGCGCGGTTGGTTTGCTGTGCATCCTTGGGTTGCTATTAAAGAAGAAAATGCTGGCCAATATACTGTTTATGAAGTGTTAGGTTGGAAAGTGAAGAATGGATTTTCTGCCATTCGAGAATACAACACTGAAACCCCTGATCGGTATTGGTTTGGTTCAAGACCTGAGTTGATACTGTCTATCAAAGGCGATAGAGCTGTTGAATTAATACCTAAGATAAAACAAGCGGTACAAACCTATCCTTGGCCCGATGAATACACTGTATTTCCCGGCCCAAACAGTAATACCTTTGTAGCTTGGATTGGAAAAAAAGTACCTGAGTTATCATTAGATTTACCCTTTAGTGCTATCGGTAGTGGCTACGTTGATAATAGTGATTAAGCTGAACTCGACTTGCTAAATATTTCTATAACTGATTGGGTCAATCAAACTATTCTTTATAAATAAAGCCATTATTACCTCTATTAGTATAAAGGTTGACCTAGGTCAATTCGATGGCTAGTTTAAATATGAACAGTACGTATACTTAATAGGAATGAATATTGATTGTAATATATTCTAAGGTATTTACGCCCAATCTCGTTCAAATTCATCTCAATACGATAATCACTTACCGCTGTATATCCCCTCGTTTCAGAATAGTTGTCACCCCTAAATTTTAAATTTTTTAGATAGGGGGCTGGAAAAAAGAACAATATCTGTCTGGTTATTCAACGGAAAGAAAAAGAAGCTATTTTAATGTAGTACTCACTCGAAAATCAAACCAACCTTTCACAAAGAATCATTTACCTACAGTTAGCTTTATAAGTAATACTTGAAATTGACACTTGAACTACAAACATATCAAATTATTTTAAAGAGTTTATTGATAATGATTTGTATTTACATTGCGATTGCTCGAGTATTCAGTTACATTGCGCACGTTTTTTATTTTATAAGATTTATATTCATGATCAAAAAGTTGCCCCTTCTATTTTTAGTAGCACTCGTTTCAGCTTGTACTCAGTTTTCCTCAACGCAATCAAGTCGTTTATCTGAAGATAAGCTTGCTATTAGAACTGATATTCAACAAGGCATTTTAGCTAATGGTATGCAGTACATTGTTTTACCAAACGATAAACCAGCAAATCAGGTGTCATTACAGTTAGTAGTAAAAGCTGGCTCTTTACATGAACAAGACGATCAACAGGGAATTGCTCATCTGGTTGAACATATGGCTTTTAATGGAACAGAGCAATACCCAGGTAATAGTATTATTGAACAGCAAGAATCTTTAGGAATGGTATTTGGACGAGATGTTAATGCTACAACTTCATTTCACACCACAACTTACTTTTTACATTTACCCAATAATAAAGCTGAATTAATAGATGAAGCTTTTAATATGCTTTCGCAACAAGCGAGTGCTCTAACTTTTGATCAACACGAACTAGAAAAAGAAAGGCCTGTCGTTGAAGAAGAGTGGCGTCGTAATCTAGGTATGCGAAATCGATTAAGTACAGCTACAGGTGAGATAACTAAAGCGAATAGTCGATTTATAAAAAGGTTACCTATTGGCGATATGGATCTCGTTCGCCATGTCGATGCGAATAGGATTAAAGCTTTTTGGCAAGATTGGTATCATCCAAATAATATGGTGCTAATTGCCGTAGGTGCAACAGACGAAGAACAAATAAAAAACTTATTGATAAAGTACTTTGGAAAGATCCCTTTAGCTGAATTACCTGCTTTACCTGATACCGAAATTCCTTTATCAAATGCTATGAGTTTCGACATAGTTTCAGACAAAGAAATTAATACTGAAGTTATCTCGATTAACTTTAGATCAAAAGTCTCTTCAGTTAACACAGTTGCTCGCTATAAAAAGCAATTGGTATCACAACTCACCATGCATTTAATGTCCGACAGGTTAAGACACCAATATAAATCCGGCAGTCAAAATATAAGCAAAATGTCTATAGGCTCATATGGTTTAGCAAAAGGGTATGACAATACACGCCTATTCGCGATTCTTAAAAACGAGAATTACGATGAAGCGTTAAATGAAATATTCACCGAATTAAGCCGTTATGCCACACACGGATTTACAACTAAAGAGCTTGAGTCAGTTAAGGGAGTATTAAATAAGAGTTTTCAAACAAGAATAGAAAATACAGAGTCACTAAAAAATAAAGTGTTGTTAAGGGCTTTATATTCGCAGCTTCTTAATGATTTACCATTTACGGCTGGTCAAGATAAAGCCAAGATTGCACAAGAGTTATTAGCGGAAATCACATTAGTAGACGTTAATCAGTATTTTAAAAACCTAATGACTAATCGAACTCCTATGATCATTGCGCAAGTTAAGCCTGAAAATATCCTTAAGCAACCAAAATTAGAACATATAGCTAGTTTATGGAAACAAGCGATGGCTACGCCACCACCGGAAATTAAAAGTGTAAATGCTGAAGGGCCTCTTTTTAACAAAAAACTGCCTGATGTAGAAATTATCAGTTATAAAATTTTAGGTAACAATCATATATGGACATTAAAAAATGAAATTGAAATTTGGTTTCAACCAAGTACTAAGTTGCCTGATTCCTTATTAATGCGCTGGCAAGGGATAGGTGGTACACAGCACCTTTTAGAAGACGAGCGAAGAACAGCGCAATTAGCGGTTAGAAGTATGGCACGGTTTGGATATGGAGATTTCGATGTTTTTCAGCTTGAACTATTAAATGCAGGTAAAAGTTTTAATTTAGGAGCTTCTGTAAATCAACTTCAACATCAATTAGCGGGAAGTTCGACAAAAGATTCTTTTGAAACGTGGCTACAAAATTTTTACTTAAAAGTGACTGAACCTCGGATTGATGAAGAAATTTGGCATGCAAATAAAGAGTTAATGTTAAAAGGCATAAAAGGCGCTCATAAATCACCACAGCGACAATTTAGTGAAGCTTTGACCGCCGCACTATATCCACCTAATTCCATATTATTACCATTAACAGCAGAAGAACTTACGCCTATATCAACGAGTAAACTTACTTCTTCTTGGCAGAAGGTTTTTAATAATTCTTATAAACATCAGTTGCTTATTGTTGGTAATGCTGAGCCTAAGTGGATTATTGAAAAAGCCTTACGCTATATTGGTAACTTACCTGTAGGACAGGAAAAGTCAGAAATGCTATTACCTAAAATAGCTTCAGAATTTAAGAATATTGTTGTAAAGGCAGGTACTGAACCAAAGGCGACTACAGAGTTTTTTTGGGTGACAGATCAAGCCTATAAACAAATAACAAAACGTGAGGCAGGACTTGTTAGCAAAATGATAAATTTACGCATGCGTAAACAGTTAAGAGAAATAGCTGGCGGTGTATATTCTTCAAGTTTTAATTTTTCCCTAGACAGGTCTCGCCAACAATTATTTGCTTCATTAAGTTATTCACACCAACCAGAAAGAAGTGAAGAATTAAAGAAGCTCGCAATGCAAGTTATAGATAACGTGGTTAACAATGGCTTTAATCTATCAGAATTAGAAACCGTAAGAGATCAGATACAAAACTCATTACAAATAGATAATATACGTGATAGCCAAAAATTAGGTTGGATGAGCCAGTTTGCACGTTTAGGTGAGTATCAGCCAATGCCACAACACTACCTTGAATGGCTTAATGATGTTCAACCAGCACAACTTAATACACTTGCTAGAAGTTTGCTTATATCTACACCAAAAATTGAAGCTGTATTATTACCTGAATAAGAATAAAAGAGATGAAACCGTATGTGATGATGGCGATTAACTTTACTCCCATTCAATAATTTTCTCCTTATAAATAATCTACACTCAAATGAATTAAAATAAAGATACGAATGATATTGATTCCTATTTACTGTAAAGGTATAGTAGCGCCAAAATTTTAGCAGTCCATCCATTTGGAACACTTAAGGAAAATGAAATGAACACAACTCGTACTTTGTTGGCGTTAGCTATCACAAGCACCCTTGCTGCCTGTGGAGGTAGTAGCAGTAATAACGCACCAGAATTTAGTCAAACTAGCTATGAAGTTTCAACAGCTGAAGATACTGTTGTTGAAAGTGCTGTGAGTGCTACAGACAACGAATCAGTTAGTTACACTGTAGTAAATGCTGCCGCTAATGGTGTTTTTGCTTTAAATGCAGATGGAAGTTTTTCTTATACTCCAAACGCTGACTTTAATGGTAGTGATAGCGTTGTTGTACAAGCATCTGACGGTGACAATACGAGTCAAGCAACAGTTAATTTTACGGTAAGTGCAGTAAATGATGCGCCGGTTTTAACAACTACTACCGTTAATGTTACAACGTCATCTGAAACAGCTACAACACTTTCAGTAATCGACGCTGATAATGATGATATTACATTTCTTTTAGTTCAAGCCCCAGAAACGGGTTTATTAACGTTAACGCCATCTGGAGAAGTAACTTATCAAGCGGAAGAACTTGGCATTATTTCGGGCTCATTCGTAATTAGTTATACCGATGGGGTAGTTGCTGAACCTATTGAAGCCACTATCGATTTGAAAGCGGCTTTAGTCACTAACGAAGATAAGCGGACTTATTATTACAGTTCAGAAAAATCACACATCGCTAAAGCGGAAAGTATTAAAGAAGGCATTACGGATGATGTTATTCAAGACGATATTAATGCCAATTTAGCGGCAAGTTATTATTTCGCAGGTTTTGATCACAAAGCTCAAGAAATAATTGACGACATATCTGATGTATATAGCAAAGCAGTTGCCTATCGTGATTCGGCACTTGCACTAGACTCTCGTGGGCTTTTTGATAAAGCCGCGGAGTTACGTGCTTTTTCTGAGTCAAGCTACAATCTTTATCTTGCAGAAAAAGGTTTAGATAATATTAGTTCAAGTGATTCAAGTTTTTTCTTGGGGCTTACTAGGGATTATTTAAGTGTTAATCAAGTGGATGAAGCCAATAGATTATTAACAACTTTAAAGCTTTATGCTGATGGAGTAAGAGAAGATGAATATGATTCAACTTATGGCACCTTTTTAACTTCATTTAATCAAAATGCTGATAATGCCGTTGAAGTTTATTTTACTGATAAAACAGAAGAAAATTATCAGCTTGCAGTCGAGGCGATTCAGCATTTTGCAGATCTAGCAGAAAAAACAGGCTATCGAATTGAAACAAGCAGAGGTAATTACACCGGTGAACGTTCTAATCGCCAAAGAGGAGTATATCTTAGCTATGTAATCACTCAGTTTTATAATATTAATGCTGAAGAAAAAGCTAAAGAATATATGGCAAAGTTACTCGCTTTGTATGGCGAAGTAGGTTACGACGACGATTATGTTTATGACTTGGGAGAATATGTTGATGCAACCCGAGATCATAGAACGGCTTATATGTTTGCTATTAGTCAAATGGCGGGAGTTTTCTTGCGATATTATCCTAACGAAGAAGTAAACATCCCAATAAAATTAGTTGATGAATTTGGTAGTAGTTTTTATAAATCAAGCGCGCGTGAAAGCCTATATTCAGGCACTATCATCAATGATGTAATCGCAGGTAATAGTATTGAAGCTGGAGTTGCAGAAGCAACAGCATATTATACTGATGATTATTACTTACGAGGTGTATTTGAAACCCTAATAGAAAGTTATTCGGGTGATGGTGCTGCCATCCAACTTGCTAACTTAGGCTTTGCCAATGATGCACTCGCTGCGTTAGGTAAAGTAAGCGATTTAATTATTTCTGATGCATATATCGATCAACAATTCTCAGAAGTTTATATTACAGGTCGCTCAGGCTGTTTTCGATTAACTGAATTAACTGTAAGCTTTGGTGGAGATGCAGCTGCACAAGCTGGAGTTTGTGAAGAGCTAGTTAACGAATATTATAGTCTTGATTCTGGTCAGTCTACTTCAGATATTATCGACACTCATAATCACCTATTACATAGCTATGGTCTTGTTGGGGATGCCGAAAAAGTGTCTGCGATTTCAGATATTATGCTATCTGAAATTACCAAGCTAGAAGATATTGATGATAAAGTTGAAGAGCAACTAAATTTAGCAAATAGTTTGTTAAAGTATGGCCTATTTGTGAAGTCTAAAGAGGTTTTAGATTTAGCATTAGTTAGTCTTGATACCATGATTGTTTCAGATGACACTGAAATTGTAGAAACAGCTTTAGAACACATTGAACAATATCTTCTAAGAAATGGTTTAGCTGTAAATACAAGCCTTGGTTTTGATAGTTATGTATATGCTGTTAAAGCTAACGTTACCAACATTAACGACTACTCAGCTTTCTATCAATCAGTTGTAAGTGGTATTGATAGCCGTGTAACAGCTCTAACCACTAAGGTACTCACTTTATCGGATAACGATATTCAAGACATGATGGAAGATTTAATTAAAGTTAACTTCTATACTGGTCAAACAGCTAAGGTTACAGAACTTATTGCAAATACAGCGAATGGTGATGCCGATAAATTATCATTAAATGCTGATTTAGCAGAGTACTATACAACCCTTGACGATTTTCCAGCAACGGGAGTTGCTGCTGTTGATACTGATCATGATGGTTTACCTAATTTCTTCATGACTGATGTAACAGACGAGGCGATTACAGCTTCAGGACTTACTTTAGACGAAGATAGTGATAATGATGGTATTGTAGATACCGCAGATAATACGCCGTTGGGTGAATAAGTAACTCTAACTGCCATACAACAGGCTTATTTAGTCTTTTGTATGGCAGTTTTTCTTTGAATATTCCAATAGCCATCACGAATGCTGACTATTGGAATTTTTAAGTATTTGGCTTATAAAAGATAACTTCCATGAATAAAATATTGTTTCTTACCTTGCTCACCATCATTACTCCTTTGGCAATAGCGCAGCAAGAAAATTTAACAACCGATTATAGTCAACTAGCTAAAGCTCTATCCGCTTCAGATACTCATTTAGCTATTTGTTTGAGTCGCATTGAAGAAAGTAAACAAACGACTAAAGCAATGCGCGACTGTTTGAAGAAGGAAAAAGAGTTAGAGCATATTGAAGTGTATGGGCGATTTATTGGTTTAGAAACTCCTGAAGTTATCGGACGTTATTATTTAGATAAAAAATTTATTGAGAATGCCCCAAAAGGTAATGGCGATATTAATGAGTTGATTGCTTTATTACCGGGTGTTCAAATATCAGAAAGCGCATATTCAATTAATTCGTTACAAGAAATTAAAGCACAAGAAATTTCTATTTCAGGGGCTAACCCATGGCAAACAGGCTTTTATATTGACGGTTTAAACTACAACTCTCGACAAGATCCTGCCTCTTCTAGTAGCTCAGCTAATGATATAGAGGGCGGTGTGCAAACGATGAATATTAATCATAACATCGTCTCATCTATTAGTGTTTATGATAATAATATTCCTGCTGAATACGGTAGCTTTTCAGGTGGTGTTGTTGAAGTTGAAACACTAAGCCCATTTGAAGATGATAAAACTTCTTTTTCTATAGGGTATCGTAGCACCCAAAGTGATTGGGGAAGTTATCATACTATTACCGCTGAAGACGATGAAGAATCGCCTAGTACTGACTCTGATACCGTAGAAGAAGAGCCACCTGTATTTAAAAAGAATAGTTATAACATTGCCTTAGAACATAAGTTTAATGACAGACATGGCTTATTAGTTAATGCGAGTTATCTAGAGAGTGTTATTTCTGACATATCGTTGCAGCAAACTAGAACACAAGAAAGAAAAAATACCAATGCATTAATTAAATATAGTTATAGAAATGGTTGGGTTGATGACCTTGCTCTATCTTTTATTTATGCACCTTATGAGAGTCACAATTATAAAAAAGATGTACTAAATAGTGATTATATTACTCATGGCGGGGCCATAGGCTCAACACTTAATATAAAACATGATTTTTCATGGAGCCATTTAGACTCTAAGCTTAGTTATAGTCAAAGTGAAAATTCTAGAGAGGCTCCTGACCATTACTACATTTGGCTTCAAGCTAAGGGTAAAGAGTGGGGGAAATATTCTGATGGTAATAGTGTTGATTCAGTTCCCGTTTCACTTGAAGGTGGTGATGGCGATCTTGATAAAGTACAAGAAACCATCTCTTGGAAAAATAAATTCGTTTTAGATAGCGTTGATTTATTTGGATATGGCCATGACATTCAGTTTGGTACTCATTTTGACTATGAGAATATCAAAAGAGATAGGAATCAAGACAGCTACTATTATAATTCGTCTCTGCAATATAGTACTGGTATAAATAGTGAGCCTTTAAACTGTAGCGGTTATACCTTAGATTGCGTTGAATTAAGTTTTTATCAACCGATAACTGAGCTAGAGGCTCAACTCGGTAGTAGTTTGGACCTCAATAACCCTGAACACTTACTGGCATACTCAGAAAATGTGGCAACAACACCGCAATACTTTCAGTCAAGATTAGTGAGACCTGAAGAACATATTTCTGTGGATATAATGCGTTATGCAATATTTTTATCAGATAATATTCAAACGGGGCGGGTAAATACTAATGTTGCAGTTAGAGCCGAATATGATGATTTTTTTCAAAACCTTAATTTCTCACCAAGATTGTCAATGGGGATTGATGTCTTTGATGATGGCTACAGCTTGGTGGTGCTAGGTGCTAATCGCTATTATGATGCTGGCTTACTAACCTATAAAGTGCGTGAACAACAACTACCTTCTTATACACAATATCGTCCAATTCAAGGTGCTTACTTGCAGAATTGGTTAGATTCTTCGGGCGTAGCAGATTTTAGATATCGATATACCGATATCAAAACCCCTTACGATAATGAATTTGTTATTGGCTGGAAGCAATCGACAGAGATGTTTGGTACATTTTCTTTTAAATATGTAAAACGTAAAAAGTATGACCAATTAGCACGTGAGTCTGAGGCTATTTTAGAAAATGACGGTTTTTCATATATACAGGTGAATAATGCGGGGTACGGGTATAGTGAACGTTATACCTTTGCGTGGGATGCTCAATATAAGAATCATTCCTTTTGGTTTAATACATCGCAAACCACCAATTATTCTAATGTTGATGATTACGATACATCACCTGATGAAGTTCCGCTGGATGAACTGGTAATGTATGAAGGTGAGCTGATTTCAAAAGCAGACCTTGATTTAATAAATGAAAATTTTTCTCGACCCTTAATGGCAAGTTTTGGTTGGTCTACAAAGTGGCTTGATAATTTAACAACCTCATTTACTGGGAATTATAGTCAAGGCTATGATACGGCACAATCTACAGGTGGTTATAGCGAAACAGGAGAGGTAGAAAACGCTTGTTCTGAATGTCAGTCTACGGCGATATTAGTACCTACCTATAAAAAATATTATGTTAAATCAAGAACACTGGTGAATATGGGGTTAACTTGGCAACCAAAATTATTTGACGAACATAGCTTACGATTAAGAGCTGATATTAGTAATTTGTTTGATGTTAGAACATATGCAATTAAAGATAACAGCAGTGGAATCGAAGTAGGTAGACAATTCTGGTTAGGCATTAACTACTCATTTAATTAATTTCTTTTAAATATTTGGAACAAAAAATGAAAAAAATACTATTACTTATTAGCTCGCTTTTAATGGTTTCTTCAACAATTTCGGCTGAAGAATTAACTTTTGGCGAAGCGATCAATGAAAGTACCCAAGTAAAAATATCCACACTTTTAGCTACGCCTGAAGATTATGTAAATAAAGAAATCACTGTAGCAGGCACTATTGTTAATGTATGTAGTCACCGTGGTTGTTGGATGGAGTTAGCATCTGATGCAAAATTTGAAAAGCTACGCATCAAAGTGCGTGATGGCGATATGGTGTTTCCATTGCATGCTAAAGGACGCCAAGCTTTAGCCACAGGTAAGTTAAAAGCTATAGAATTAAGCTTAAATCAAACTAAACAATATAAAGCGAGTTTAGCAAAACGACGTGGCGAAGATTTTGATGTTACTAGCGTTACTGCACCAATGGCTATCTACCAACTTTCTCCAATTGGGGTGAAAGTTCTTGACTAGCAAAACTTCTAATTATTGGTTTAGACTAAACCGATCATTACACCGTGATATTGGTTATTTATGTATAGGTTTAACGATAGTTTTTGCTGTTTCAGGGATCGCGTTAAATCATATTGCAGATTGGAATCCTAACTATATTGTCGAGCGTGTTGAAAAAAGTTTTACTGGTAAAAATAACCAGTCAGATGAAGAATTAAATGAAATCTTACTTGGTTTATTTCCATTTAATGACAAAATAAAAGCAAGTTATTGGGAGTCGGTTCAGCAATATAAACTTTTCTTTAAAGATGGCGGAACTTTAACCGCCAACTTTACTAGACATACTGCAGTTTATGAACGAATAACA
>CAWVWK010000081.1:0-11005 GCA_963933725.1 uncultured Colwellia sp. | reverse complement strand
AACTGCGTACTGCGATGACGCATAACAATTTGCTCAGGCATGTTTAAAGCATCAAGCGTGTCTTTTTCAAATTTAGCCACATCGATACCTGCAGGATCAACGGTGTGAAACTTCATATCAACTAAAGCCGATGCTAAGTATTCGGTTGTGCTAAAACCTTGATTAAACGTTGCTGCTTCTCTGATTTTTTTAATCAAAGATTTAGGCATAGGTTCACCGGTTTTATAATGAACAAGGTAGTTATCTATCACTTCATCGGTAGATAACCAACGCTCTAATAACTGAGATTGAAATTCCGTGTAGTCACGAACACCACCATTTAAAGTAGGGTAAGCTACCTTAGATGATAAGAAATGCAACGCATGACCAAATTCATGGAAATACGTTTCTGCATCATCCCAAGAAATGAGCGTTGGTTGTCCATCAACACCTTTACTAAAGTTTGAGTTATTTGACGAAAGTACGTTAGTTTTTCCTTGGTACGTTGTATGACTACGGTATGTCGTAGCCCATGCACCAGAGCGCTTACCTTTTCGTGCAAACGGGTCTAAATACCATAAACCGATATGCTCTTTAGTCGTAATGTCTTTTACTTCCCAAACTCTTACATCTTCATGAAAAACAGGTACTGAGCCATCAGTTACTTCAAAAAATTCGTAATTAAATAAACGCCCTGCTACATAAAACATCGCTTCACGTAGTTTATTCAGTTGTAAGTATTGCTTTACTTCATCTGAATCAAGGTTGTACTTGTCTTTACGAACTTTCTCAGCATAAAAACGGTAATCCCACGCTTCTATTTTTTTAACGCCATCTGCTTGCGCAATTGCAAGCATGTCGGCAACTTCTTCATCAACACGTGCAATAGCCGCAGGCCACACGCTTTCCATTAACTTCATCGCATTCGTTGGTGATTTAGCCATGCGATCTTCTAAACGCCAAGACGCATAGTTTTTGTAACCTAATAAACCAACACGTTCATGACGTAATTGTAAAATTTCAGCAATAATCGCTTTATTATCAAAGTTATCATTATTGTTAGCACGGTTATAATAGTTATGCCAAACTTGCTTTCTTAACTCGCGTTTTGTTGAGTACATCAAAAATGGTGTCATAGAAGATCGGGTATTGGTAATAGCATACTTACCTTCTTGTCCATTTGCCTTTGCCGTAGCGGCTGCTACCTCAACAACAGACTCTGGTAACCCAGCAGTCTCTTCTTTCGTCAAATAAATCACATAGCTTTCTTCATCTGCTAATACATTATTACCAAAAGAAGTTTGTAACTGTGCTAAACGCTGGTTAATTTCTGCATAACGTTTTTTATCTTCTACATTTAAAGTTGCACCATTGCGAGCAAAGCCATTATAAGTTAATAGCACTAAACGTTGTTGAGCAGGTGTTAAAGCGTTCATTTCTTCTGAATTATATACTGTAGAAATACGCGCAAAAAGTTTCTCATTTTGACTTATTTTTGATGAGTATTCAGAAAGTTTTGGTGCCATTTCAGCTTGAATTTTACGAAATTCAGGCGATGACATGTTAGAGCTCCAAATGCCCCAATAAGTAAAAACACGATCTAATTCAGCCCCTGTAGCTTCCATTGCTACAATCGTATTTTCAAAATTCGCTGGGGCTGTATTGTTCGCAATTAAGTCTATTTCTGCAAGGTTATCCGCCATACCTTGTTCGATAGCTGGAATTAAACCACTAAGCGACACTTTATCAAATGCGGGTACGCCTTCAAAAGGTCCTTCCCATTTAGCTAATAGTTGTTTTTTCGCTTGTGCTACCGCATCTTTTTCTGATGCATTTTCACTTACTGCTGCCTTTGTTTTGGTATTGTCAGTTTCCGTTGAACTGTTATTACCACAAGCAACTAGCATTGTTGAAGCCATTAATGCAGGAATAAGCATTGGCTTAAATGATGTCAGTTTTTTCATTATATTTCTCTCTTAGAATTTAAGAAAATAAAATTATTTTAGGAGAAGATAGTGGCTGTTGCCCTTTCAGTTTAAACCTCTGTTGCTCTTCAAAAAGAGGTTAATCGAGGCGCTTAATATAATGCTTGGTTGTTCCAAATGCACTTTTAAGCAACAAAGAGTAACGCTTTACAAGGCAACCCGAAGTGCTATGTCTAGTTTTCAACCTAACATCGTTACAAACAGTTAAAGTAGCATAACACCATAGCACTATTTACATCTTGTTATCTTAAAAACGAGCCTATAGCAGAGGCTAAAATGAAAGTTCAACAGACCCTAGTCACTCTGCTTTTCTTTCCCCACTATACTAGCAAGTTTATACCACATTTGACAAAAATTGAATTTCAGACATAAAAAAAGTAGCTTACGCTACTTTTTTATACCTCAGGTAATGGTAGTCTATCCTTGAGTAAACTCAGGGTAAGCTTCCATACCACATTCTGCTTTATCTACGCCTTCATATTCTTCTTCACTTTCAACACGAATACCGATAATTTTCTTCAATGCAAACCAAACTACAAAACTTGTACTAAATACCCATACAAAAATAGTTGCTGCACCAATTAATTGGCCACTAAAAGTAGCGCCAGGGTTAGTTAATGGCACAAGTAATAAACCAAATAAACCAACCACACCGTGAACTGAAATAGCACCAACCGGGTCGTCGATCTTAACTTTATCTAAAGCGATAATTGATAACACCACAATAACACCGGCTATAGCACCAAAAATAGTTGCTTGTAATGGACTTGGCGTTGAAGGCTCTGCTGTTATAGCAACTAAACCAGCTAATGCACCATTTAAGGTCATTGTTAAGTCTGCTTTTTTGAATAGTATTTTAGCTAAAACTAGCGCTGCTATAGCGCCACTAGCAGCAGCTGCATTAGTATTTAAGAACACCATTGCAACTGAGTTTGCACTGTTAATATCAGCTAGCTTTAATACTGAACCACCATTAAAACCAAACCAACCCATCCAAAGTACAAATGTACCTAATGTTGCCATAGGTAAGTTAGCACCTGGTATAGCATTTATTTTTCCTTCCTTTGTATACTTACCCTTACGAGCACCTAACAGAAGAACACCGGCTAATGCTGCAGAAGCACCGGCCATATGTACAATACCAGAGCCAGCAAAATCAGAGAAACCTAGGTCGCCTAAAGTATATAGACCAAATACAGCTTGCTCACCCCAAGTCCATGCACCTTCCATCGGATAAATAAATCCAGTTAAGATCACGGTGAAGGCTAAGAATGCCCATAATTTCATACGTTCAGCAACCGCACCTGAAACAATAGACATAGCTGTTGCTACAAATACAACTTGGAAAAAGAAGTCTGATGCATTTGAATAAACGCTACTGCCTTCAAAGCCAGCTGTAGCAGATTCAGCTAATACAGTACTGACTAAATCATCTGCCTTTGCAGCTCCATCAAGCGCGATACCTTCTAAGAAAACACCACCACCGTACATAATGTCGTAACCAACCACTAAGTACATGATACAAGCAATCGAATACAACGCGACGTTTTTAGTTAAGATTTCTGTTGTGTTTTTCGCTCTAACAAGACCAGCTTCAAGCATAGAGAAACCAGCTGCCATCCACATTACGAGTGCACCACAAACTAAAAAGTAGAATGTGTCCATTGCATATTGTAATTGAAAAATATTTTGTTCCATTATTATTACCCCTTTGTTCTTATTTTTTAATTAAAGTGCTTCAACGTCTTGCTCGCCAGTACGAATACGAACAGCTTTTTCTAGGTCATAGATGAAAATTTTACCGTCACCAATTTTTCCTGTGTGTGCTGACTTACTAATAGCTTCAACTAAGCGCTCTACAATTTCATCACCTACTGCAATTTCTAGCTTAACTTTAGGTAAAAAATCTACTTGATATTCTGCGCCACGATATAACTCTGTATGTCCCTTTTGACGACCAAATCCTTTTACTTCACTTACCGTTATCCCCTCAACCCCTATTTCAGAAATAGCTTCTCTGACATCATCGAGTTTAAACGGTTTTATAATTGCGCTTATTAGTTTCATTTTTAACCTCTTATATTATTTTGTTCGTTATGAATTTTGGCTAAGCATCATAATACAATTCATGTGCCATGAAATTTAAAGATTAAAAAACAACAACATAAAACAAAATAACATATTAAAAAACCAACACAAGCACCATAGTGGTGCAGTGAAAATAAACGGTGTTTTTAATTGGTGCAAAAATTAGAGATATAAAAGAAGTGGCGAAACAAGTTAATGAATAGATAAGAACTGAAAATTTATATAATAAAGTATGTAAATTGCCCACTAGATGTAACAGTTAATTTCAAAGTCTAACCAAGAAAAAACCAAACTATTGATAAACAGAAACTTACGAATAAAAAACTAAAATATTGTTATTGATTTAGCTACACGAACTGAGACTTTCTTTACAACTTATAAGCAAAAATAAGTCACTATTAACGTGTCCAACGCAGTTTCTAGTCGATAAAAATAAACATTTAAAACACAATATAAAATTTTGGAGTAAACCATGTTATAAACAAAAATGACTATAATCACACTTGTAACATCTGCATCAGCTTTAACCTTCACAAGCAGCAATGGGTACTTATATGGAAAACGCTTTAGTCAATGTATGTAAAGATTCTGTAACGAACAAGATATTGCTTCATATACACAGAGCCAAGGCGCGCACAAAGCTGCAGCACATTTAAATGATGCTATTGCTAATGTAAGCATTTCTGAAGTAGCGTCGATTAAAAAGTCAACGTTAACTTTGAAGGATAAGCAAGGAAGGGGTGTTTAGAGTAGACGTAGCAAGTGCGGGAAGCGGTGAACGTGCGAGAAAAATCAAGAGATACGCGAATAATAATCAAAAGATGTTATTAAAGATGAATCGTTTTTCATAAAAAATACATTCTCAAAACGGCTTAGTAATTGTTGAGGCTTCTTTACGCTTTGCTTGTAAGACTGAAGTCTCACCTGCAGCGATACGTCCAATCTTTACTTGCTGTTTTATATCAAACAGGTTTGAGTCTTGAGCTTTATTCACTGCGCTAAAATAGCATTACCCCTTAAAGACTTGATTAAAAAACTTCACCGAGAAACCTTGTAGTATTTTGTCGCCTATTTTTAGAACCGGCACTGAACGCATCCCCATAGCCGCAAGTTCTTTTTGCCCTTTTGGTGTTTTCACATTACATAAACGATAAGGAATACCCTGCTCGTCAAGATACTTTTTGGCAACTAAGCAATGAGGACATTTTTCCATTGAATATAAGATAATTCGCTTCATGGTATTTTTTTCACAGTTGATTAGAGCCTGTATTATAGCCAATACGTCTAAGATTTAAAGCTTATGTAAGGGCTTTTTTGGTCATGTAAATATCATACTCGTTCCGTTTTTATCATCAGACTCTATACTAAAAGTCGCCCTATAATGCTCTATGGTTTTTTTAGCAATAGATAACCCCATACCGCTACTATAGTAGTCTATCTTTCAACTGTAACGTTTGGAACATTTCAAACACTTTTGCTTGAAACACTTTTGCTTGAAACTCTTTTTCTATAACGGGGCCATCATCTGTTATTTTAAATAGAATTGATCATTTTGGTCAGCTTCGACTGTAATTTCGCCATAGCCTTGATGATGATGGCATTAGTAATTTATTTTGGTAAAACAACTTCAAAAGGGACTCTAGGGATTATTAGCGGTACATTATCAGCAGAGCAAGTAAACTAACTATTCCCTCAACAAAAGATTTAAAATAAAATTTTTCAACATCATAGTACGCTGAACCGACTATCACGATAAAAATTGCAGTAAGAATTCTGACGTAAAAGTAAATGGCATATTAGGTTGATTTCCATTTCACCTTCTTCAGATAGATTAGTCATCTTGAAGATCGAAGTCTTGCAGATCAATCTGTCGACCCGGCAAGGGTTTTTTCAAGTAATATCCCTGAAATTTGTTTACTTGTAGAGACTGACAAAAGCTTAAATGCCTTTTCTCTTCAATACCCTCCGCGACAATATTTAACTGCAAATATTGCAGCATACATACTAGGCCATGTATTAATTTATAATTAAAGCCCCTATCATTTTTTTGGGGCATTAATGATTTATCTATTTTGACTGTATCAATAGGAAAGTCATGCAGATGGGATATAGATGAGAAACCAGTACCAAAATCATCTAAAGCAATTGAACAACCAAGCTCACTAATTTTATCAATGGTACTTCGCATGCCCTGTGAATTAACCAATAGCGCTGTTTCTGTTAATTCAAATTCAATAAATTTAGCATCAACCTCAAATTTATTTAAACAATACTCTATATGCCTAATGATGTTTTCATCAAGTAACTGAACTGGCGACAAATTAATAGATATACAAAGTTTATTGCCACCCAATTGATGCCAAATAGATAGCTGTTTTATAGCTTCTTCGATAACCCACTGCCCAATTGGGTTGATGAGTTTGGTTTCTTCTGCAATAGGAATAAACTCTTCTGGCGAAAAAATTTTTTCAGGATTGTTCCAACGTATTAATGCTTCAAATCCGCAAACTTTAACAGGCTCTCCTACATATATTGCTTGATAATTCAATTCAAATTCATTGTTTATCAATGCTTCTTTCAAACTTAATTCTATAGGTAGACGATCAGATGTCGAGTTAAGCATTTTTTCAGCGTAAAAAGACAATGTATTGCGCCCTGCACATTTAGATTCATACATTGCTAAGTCCGAACACTTATAAAGGCTCTCAGCGTCAGTTGCATTATCGGGGTACAAAGCAACTCCAATGCTCGCGCTCATTTGAATAACTTTTCGGTCTATATAAAATGCCTCTTCAAAAATATTAAGAACTCTTTTAGAGATACTCTGTATATGCTTTATTTCGAGAAGGTGTGGGACAATTATGCCAAATTCATCACCACCTAAACGCGCAAAAAGCTCCTCTCCACGCAAACAAGACCCAACCCTTTTAGCTATTTTTTTTAATAACTTATCACCAACATTATAACCATATGTATCATTCACATATTTAAAATGATCTAAATCAAATAAAATTAAAGCTGTTTTGTCGTTGTTATTTTCATCGGTGGTTCCCTTTAAAACACTATCAAAGACATAGCGATTAGAAAGTTGGGTGAGACTATCTTGTTCGACAAGTTTTTTAACTTGTAAGTAGCTTTTATTAAGCTTTTTTTCCATGTCCAAGCGAGTTTTAACGCTTAATATGGCCCTCCTTAATCGAAATCCATTAATGTCTGTTTTGGCTATAAAATCTTGTACACCGGAATGCAAGCACTCTAATGCTAATGACTCTTCTTCCGATGTGCTAATCATGATAATGGCGGTGTTGCCAATAATTTTTTCTCTTTTAATTAAATGAACCAGTTCAAGGCCATTTATTTTAGGCATGTTGAAGTCTACGATAATCACATCAAATGTTAGTTCTTTAATTTTTTCTAGGGCGACAATCGCGTCTTCAGCTTCAACTACATTGCAGGAAGAATGATTCCGTCTAAGCGTCATTTTTACGTGGGTTCTGTCAACAACATCATCATCCACAATTAATATATTCATTTACATCCTTTTTCTAAATCCTCTTAGCTAACACCAGTGATGACGATAGGTTAATTTGCTTAAAGAAGGGAACGACTCATTATGAAGTGAGTATAGTAAAGATTTAAAAAACATGGTTACTTTTTTGGATAGTTTATTGTACTAAATAGATAAGCAAGATGAGATAATCGGATCAAAGCGCAAGCCCGTTTTGCCCGCAGATTTCCACAAATAAGACAAAGCCCCCGATGACACACATAAGCAAAGAGAAGTTAAAAGTATTTAGCTGTCAGTTTGAAGTTAAGAAACAGGAATCTAGAAACGAGTTTTCGAGTAGCAAGCTCAAGCGACAAACCCGTTTCTACCATTGAGGTCACCGAGGTGCTGTGCTACACAGAAGAAGACCAACTACAATTGATCACTTTTCCTTTGCTCTTACCCTAAAACGGTCTAGTTTCTTATCCGCACTTATTCTGCGAGCAAAAGTGTCTGGTTTATTGCCTTTAGTCAAAAAGTCTCTTAATTCGTGACATTTGCATAATTCGATGAGATCGCCAGTACCTAATTAGCTGAGGAATAAATAGATTCCACCTAATTAAGCGGTGGAATGACGATGTTATAGAGCAAAAGATAGCTTTCTAGATATTTTTAACTGACTTGTAGCTTGAAACTTAGAGCTTCTTCTTAATACTTAGCAGGCTCATTTTTAGCAGGTAAGCTTTGTTTAATAAATTCACGGATATCTTGATTTGACTGCTTTAGATCATCTCGTCGTAAATACATCATATGACCACTTCTATAGCCTTTAAAAGACAACCTATCTCGCATCAACCCACTAGGATCTAGCTGCCACATAGTGTATTTAGCATCAAAATAATTTGTCGCACCATCATAAAACCCAGCTTGAACCATCACATTTAAGAAAGGGTTTTGAGCCATAGCTAGTCGTAAATTTTCACCAGTATTATTATTTGTTCTATCCCAAGGGTGTACATCACCAAACATATTGTATTTCAGATCTGTTTTGTAATTTAGCTCTTGTGATAAATAATAATTAATTGCTGGTGTAAAGCTGTGCAGCCAAGAATTAAGCTCTGCATTATAATCAGGGCGAGTACCTGCGAGTTTTTTATCAATACCTAAATAACGAGAGTCCAATCGACCAACTGTTTTTTGTCTGTCTTTTAATAACATTTTCCAGAAATAAGCATTATCAATATCTAAGTTATTTTCAAGCACTTGCTCGGTGGATAATCCAGAGTATTTCGCAACTTTACTGGCAATAGCTTTCTTCTTTTGTAAAGAAATAAAACCACCTTTAGCCAATGCGGGTATATACTGATTTATAGTAAATTCTTCTATCTCTGGTAACAAAGCATCTAAATCTTTTGCCTGTAAATCTTCGCTTAATACTTTATGGTGCCATGCTGTGGCTGCAAAATAAGGCAATCTATTTGCTGACTTTATTGGCCCATCTCGTTTAATACCAATATCGGTTGGCGACACTAAAATAACACCATTAATATACATCCATTGACGAGATTGTAATGCTAATGACAAGCCTGCTACGCGAGTAGTACCGTAACTTTCACCGATTAAATACTTTGGTGAGCGCCAGCGTTCATTTCGACTTACAAAAGTAGTGATCCAGTCTGCAAGGTATTTTACATCTGCATTTACACCGAAAAACATCTTCTGTTGTTTGTCCTTAGAAGGCATATTACCGTCTTTATCAGGAAGAACTCTTGAATACCCTGTGTTTACCGGATTAACAAACACAATATCGGCTACATCAAGAATAGAGTAAGGGTTAGTTTTTACACCATATGGCTGTAATGGATAACCTTCATCATCTACATTTAGAATACGAGGCCCGGTATAAGCGATGTGCATCCAAACCGATGCTGAACCAGGCCCTCCATTAAAAGAAATAACCAAAGGTCTAGTGCTATTATCTTTAACATCGCTGCGTTGATAATAAGTATAAAATAAGCTTGCTGTAGCATTGCCTTCTTCATCCCATACAGGTTGAGTTCCAGTGGTTGCGGTATACTTTATTTTTGTACCATTTATTTTTGTACTATGCTTAGTAAGTGTCTTTTGATCGACAGTTATCTTTCTTTCATTCTCAGCTTTACTTGGTAAAGCGCTGGTCGTAGTCATTATGAGTAATGAGACAATAAATACTTTGTTCAAAATAGACATATAAATTTCCTAAAAAGTGTGTAATATCATCATAGCTAATTATCCCAAGAAACAGAAATCATTAACTCATTCATGTTGAAACAAATGCACAAAATACCGCTTTATCTTTACATTTTATTGACACTCTCGGCTTGTAGCTCATCAGGTTTATTCTCAAGTTACGATCAAAGTATGCAACAAGTTAGAGCCGCTCAAGAGCAAGGTAACTTCACTAAAGCCTCAAGTTATATAACTAAACCAAACCCTAATCAAAATAACTACGCATTAAACTTACTTGAATTAGGCCGACTTGATGCACTTGCGTTTCAATATAAAAGTAGCCAAAAAAATTATGTTGAAGCTATTAGTGATGTTCAATATCAAGACGCACAGGCGAAAATTCAGATAAGTAAGGGCATCCAAAAAGCAACAAGTCTAGTGAGCAATGACAACAGTATTTCGTATCAAGTACCTTTTTATGAACAAAGTATGCTCTATAGTTATCAAGCTTTAAATTATCTTAAGTTACAAGGGATTGAGTCTGCCCTGGTTGAAGTGAGACGAGCTAACCTAGTACAACAACGCGCCCTAGTAAGTAATCAAAAAGCGCTTTTCGAAGCACAGAAAAATATGGAGCGAAACGGATTAGATGCTAAAACGTTTAACTCAAAATACCCTTCAATGCAAAATAGTATTGGGGAAGTAAAAAATGGCTTTCAAAATGCCTATACATTTTACCTATCTGGCTTACTCTATGAGGCTGATGGCGAACCTAACGATGCTTATATCGATTATAAAAAAGCCTTAGAAATTTACCCTCGTAATAAATTTTTACAACAAGATGTATTGCGGTTAGCTTCTTCATTAGGCATGCAAGATGATTTAGTCAACTATACTCAGCAGTATGGCAAGGTACCTAGTATTGACAAACAAAATGGTGATTTAGTTATTTTATTTGAGCAAGGGATTGTTGCAAGTAAACAAGCTACATCAATCAATTTACCTCTTTGGACTAGCCGAGGCGACATACGCTTTTATAGTTTTTCATTACCGGTCTACCCAAATCGACTACCAACATTAAGACCACTTACTTTGATGTTTAATGGCGAAAGCACGCAGTCACAAGAAATTGTTCGCCTGCAATCTTTGGCCAGTAAGCAACTAAAAGATGATATGCCTGCCATCGTTACTCGGCAAATATTGCGCTTAATCGCCAAGGAACAAGTTCGTAAAAAAGCGAGTAAGGAAGGTGGCGATG
>CAWVWK010000080.1:0-11093 GCA_963933725.1 uncultured Colwellia sp. | reverse complement strand
CTGGCTGTGATGCTCGTTTAGTTTCAAAAATTGAACGCGCTGAAGCTGTTAATGACGACAAAGTGCTCGATGACATTATTCTTGCGTCAGATGTTGTAATGGTTGCACGTGGTGATTTAGGTGTAGAGATAGGTGACGCAGCTTTAGTAGGTAAACAAAAGCATATTATTGCACGTTCTCGTCAATTGAACCGTGTGGTTATTACGGCAACACAAATGATGGAAACAATGATAGAGCAACCTATGCCAACCCGTGCTGAAGTAATGGATGTCTCAAATGCTGTTCTTGATGGTACCGATGCGGTGATGTTAAGTGCTGAAACGGCTGCTGGTAAATATCCTGTAGAAACGGTTCAAGCGATGGCTAATGTTTGTAGTGGCGCTGAAAGACATCGTTCTGTAAATTCATCAAACCACCGTTTAGATTTAACCTTCAATTCTGTTTCAGAAACCATCGCATTGTCTGCAATGTATGCAGCAAACCATTTAGAAGGTGTACAGGCAATTATTTCTTTAACTGAATCTGGTCAAACGAGTAAATTAATGTCACGAATAACGTCTGGTTTGCCTATTTACTCTTTATCTCGTCATGACAGAACATTGAGTAAAACAGCAATTTACCGTGGTGTTTATCCTGTTGAATTTGATTCTACGCAAAGTACAGATGCAACACTTAGTGATAATATTTTAAACTCTGTTGCTAAACACTCAACCTTTAAAGAAGGCGATAAAGTTATTTTAACTCACGGTGATTTAATGGAAACCGTTGGCGCATCGAATACATTAAAAATATTAACTTTGAGCAAAAAACACTTCGCTTAATCATTAAACTTGAGTTTGATAAGCTTCAAATTTGTAAATAAAAAACGCCCCTAAGGGCGTTTTTTTATTTATTCTTCACTTACAACTAGCGTCATAGTACATGATGCATACCAGCCTAAATTTATACTATTTAACAAAAATTTAGCAATAAAAAACCAGTAACGCGTTACTCGCATAGCATCGGACCAAGACATTTCCCGCCAAGTAGGTGCATATGTATGTGATAAACTTCCTGACCACCATCTTCATTACAGTTAACAATTAGGCGATAGCCACTCTCATTAATACCTTCTTCTTTAGCTAACTGCTTTGCAACAGTAAACATACGCCCAAAGTAGGCTTCATCTGACGCTTCTATATCATTAACCGTAGGGATAAGTTTATTTGGAATAATTAGAATATGTGTGTTTGCCCTAGGAGAGATATCTCGAAATGCTGTGACTAATTCATCTTGAAACAATAACGGAGTAGGTATTTCTTGACGGATAATTTTTGAAAAGATAGTTTCTTCTGACATATGTTGGTTACCTTTGTGGTTATTCATTAACAACACTGTACTTTGTTCTTTAGTTTTTATCTATTAATTCGACTCGCTCACAAATGATTTGTATTAAGTGAACTACCCACCGACGCCACTTCGTGTCGATCAATGGGTTTTCTCTGATAATTTCGATAAAATAAACTAATTTAATTATCAATAAAATATATTAGAGTCTGTTTAGCTTTCATTATAGCCTCTTTTATAGGCTAGTTTTTAAGATAACAAGACGTAAATAGTGCTGCTATGTAGTTATTCTACTATAACTGTTTCTAACGATGTTAGGTTGGAAACTAGCCAAAGCCTTTCGGGTTGCCTTAAAAAAGCGTTACTCTTTTTCTAGAGCGACAGTTCTATAAACGAAAAGGTGAACAGCACTTAGTTATTGTCTGTGATAAGTTATCGAAACTAGGTTAATTTAGTATTAAGAATGGGTTATGGCATATGAACTTGATAGCACAGAATGATGACGTCATTTGCTCAACATCATTTTAAAAATGTTGATTTATGCTTTAGTTGATTTATGCTTTAATTAAGCAAAAACATATTTAAATATCAGAAACAGTGTATATTTAGCATATCAACAGTAAATCTTAATAGGAATTAGACATGAAAGCCAAAAAAGGTTTGAGTACACTTTGTTTAGTAAGTAGTTTATTCATCGTAACATCTTCACCTGTGCTCGCTGATAAAACATTACTAGACGATGATACCCCTAAAAATATTATCATGGTTGTTGCTGATGGTATGGGGCCTGCCTATACCACCGCGTATCGTTACTTTATGGATGATCCGAAGACAAATAAAATCGAATCCACTGTTTTTGACCGTCACTTAAAAGGTTTAAGCAGTACCTACCCTGCACGTGTTTCTGGCTATGTGACTGATTCAGCAGCTTCTGCAACGGCTCTTGCCACAGGCGTTAAAAGCTATAACGGAGCCATTGGTGTTGATGTCAATAAAAAGCCAATACAAACCGTTTTAGAATGGGCCAAGTTACAAGGAAAGAAAACAGGGGTTGTTGTTACATCCCAGATCAACCATGCGACACCTGCATCGTATCTAGCACATAATGAAAGTAGACAGAATTATGATGCTATTGCAGACAGTTATATTGATGAGGGTATAAAAGCTGATATTTACCTTGGTGGTGGTTGGACTTACTTCATTCGTGAAGACAGAAATTTAGTTGATGAATTTAAACAATCCGGCTTTCATTACATCGACACTTACGAACAGTTAGTTAACTTACCCGAAGGTAAGCCTGTTCTTGGCTTATTTGGTAAAAAGGGCTTACCCTGGGCGCTAGATGACAAAGACAAGTATCGATTATCTAGAATGACAAAAGCTGCAGCGCATCAATTAGTAGATGATAAAACGCATCAAAAAGGGTTCTTTTTACTGGTTGAAGCAAGTCAAGTTGATTGGGCAGGACATGGCAATGACATTAACTCTGCAATGCATGAAATGGATGATTTAGCTAAAACTATGGAGTATTTAGAGCACTTTGTAGAGCATAATCCTGATACATTAGTTATTTTAACAGCTGATCATAGCACAGGAGGCTTTACGATAGCGGCAAATGGTGTGTATCAATGGAAACCTGATGTACTTCGCACAATGAATCACTCAAGTGATTATATAGCAAAAGAACTTTCTAAGCTTGATATCTCACCTACTTCAACACAAATGCTATTTAATTTTAAATTAACACAAGAAGAGCTTTCTTTATTGAAAACGGCTAAAGATAAGGCAACATCAAAAGACGAAGGAAACAAACGTGCGTTAGACAATGCGGTTAAGAAAGTTTTGGATATTAGAACCAATACAGGCTGGACATCTGGAGGTCATACAGCTGTAGATGTTCCTGTTTATGCTTTTGGTGAGCAAAGTGAATTATTTATTGGTCAACAAGATAACACGGATATAGCTAAAAAGATTTTTACTTTACTAGGTAAAAAATAAGATTCGCTTTTCATAACAAGTTTTGTAAAAGCACATAAAAAAGCCGCAAAATTAATTTTGCGGCTTTTTAAATTTATTAAAATATTAAATGAGATTGTTATCAACTGCGTTCAAACGGTCAAATCCTTTTTCTAAATCTGTAATTAAATCATCCACATCTTCTAACCCAATATGTACCCTAATTAATGGAAACTCGGTATTATAACGGGTAACACTTCTGATCGAATTAACATTACCAATAGCTAAGATAAGGCTTTCAAAGCCACCCCATGAATATCCCATTTTGAAGTGCGTTAATCCATCTAAAAAAGCGGTAAGCGACTTTTTGTCACCTTTATTGAGGACAAAAGAGAATAAACCATTACCACCACTGAAATCTCTTTTAAAAAATTCATGCCCTGGACAAGACTCAAAAGCCGGATGTAAAAGGGTTTCAACTTCTGGTCGTTGTTGTAACCAATTAGCCACTTTAAGCGCATTTTGTTCGTGTTGCTTCATACGAACAGTTAAAGTTCGAATGCCACGCAATGCTAGGTATAAGTCGTCAGGGGATGTACACTGGCCCATTAAATAACTGTTATTGCGAAGTGTTGGCCAATAGGCTTTAGTTGCTGTCGCTGTGCCTAACATAACATCAGAATGACCAACAATATATTTAGTTGCCGCCTGAACACTGATATCTACACCGTGGTTAAATGGCTGAAAATTGATACCTGCGCCCCAAGTATTATCAAGTATGACAAGACAATTATGTTCATGGGCTATTTTACTTAACGTTGGAACATCCTGAACTTCCATGGTAATAGAACCTGGCGACTCTAAAAAGACCAGACGGGTATTTTCTTTTATCAGACTTTTAATTTCAGCCCCAAGCATCGGGTCGTAGTATGTTGTTTCGATGCCCAATTTAGCCAAAATTTTGTCGCAAAAATCTCGTGTTGGTTCATACACTGTATCAACAACTAAAATATGATCTCCCGTTTTAACAAAGCTTAATATGGTGTTAGTTATCGCTGCAGTACCTGAAGGATATAAAGCACAACCCTCTCCTCCTTCGATAGCAGTCATCGCATCGCTAAAAGCAAAAGAAGTGGTTGTTCCTCTTCTGCCATAAACCATCGTTTGATTATGTCTATTAGCTAATGCCGAATTCATTTCTTTTACTGTATCAAAAACGACTGTAGAGGCTCGGGTAACACTCGGGTTTACAACTCCCTGAGTCCATTTTTTATCGCGACCAGCATTAATTATCTTGGTTGTTTTTTTCACAAATACACCTGATCCTTTTTAACGGAAATACACCATTCAACTTTCGCGTTATTTAACTTTTTATAACATGAAAATACACTTATTTGACTGTTTATTCAATAAAAATAACAATTAGAATAATCCAAGTTGTTTATCTGTAATGGTTTTAAAGTTTTTACCAATAAAAGGCAAAATCCCATCTGCAACGGCACAAAGCTGTCGCTCTATATAAAAATCATAATCCAATGGAGCTTGAATATGCTCAACGGTTTGAGGACCTTTAGTTGTCATATAATATGAAATCCAACCACGCTTTTGATACTTTAGCGGCTTACCTAATTTTTTATTTATCAAATCTGAAGCTCGAGCGGCTTTGACATGTGGAGGAACGTTTTTTACATAATCTGAAAGCTTTCGCCTAATTCTTTTACGATAAATGAGTTTTTGATCAAGCTTGCCTTCTCTTGTTAATTTAACGGTTTCATTTATAAGGTCTTCTACAGGCTCACCATTAAAGACCTTCAAATACAATTGTTGTTGAAAGTCTTTCGCTAACTTAGTCCAATCAGTTCGAACACTTTCTAAGCCTTTAAAAACCAATTTAGGTGGTATAGTCTCATCATTAAGGTTACCTACTAATCCAGCGTACCTTTTTTTAGTACCTTGTTCGCTTCCTCTAATCGTCGGCATTAAAAATTGAGTAAAGTAAGTTTCAAACTCTATCTCTAAATGACTTTCAATCTGATATTCCTTCTGCAAAGTGATTGTCCATTGTTCATTGATGAAGTCTTGTAAAGCTTTACCAATCTTTTTACATTCTTTAGCCGACTTATTATTGTCGACATGCACAAAAAGTGAGTCTGTATCACCATAAATAACCTCATAACCTTTATCTTGAATCCATTTTGTTGACGTTTTCAATAAGGCATGACTTCTTTTTGTTATGGAACCCGCAAGACGCGGGTCAAAAAAACGGCAACCGGTTGAACCCAGAATGCCATAAAAACTATTCATGATAATTTTGATCGCTTGTGATAAAGCGGCATTGTCTTGACGTTTAGCTTTATCACGCTCTAACCAGAGTTTGTTGATAATATCAGGTAGAAAGTGTTTATCGCGAGAAAACACAGCGCCGTCAAATCCAGGTATAACATGCTGTTCGAGTTTTTCAGCATTGTTTTGTTGAAGGTATAAGCCTTCAATAAGACCCATAGGATCGATATTAAAGCTTCTAATGATGCTTGGATACAAAGACTTAAAATCGAGTACCAGTACATTTTTGTATAAGCCTGGAATAGAATCCATGACATATCCACCTGGAGATACCAGACCACTCGAACCATCACCCATGTTAGGTGCAACATAACCTGCTCTGTGTAACTTAGGTAAGTAAAGATTAGTAAATGCAGCAACAGAACCGCCAATTTTATCGATCGGTAAGCCGGTCAATTGACTTCGCAATTTGGCAAACTCTAACAACTGTGTTTTTTCAAATATCAACCAAACTAAACGACAGTCCTCTATATTATATTTTGCTAGATTTATTTTATCATTAAGGAAATTTTCTGTAATTTCTTCAACGCGATTCTCTACATCATCAACTTTCTTTCCAATACCAAGTAGTGTTTTAGCTACATTATCTAAAGAGAAGCTTGGAAAACTATATGTAGCTGATCGTAACAAATCGATACCATCAAGCACTACACGCCCTGCCATCTCAATAAAATGTTGATCGGTATTATTGCGATTTGAACGCCAGTAGACTTGGCTATTATCTCTTCCAAGCGTTAATTTAACTTGATGTAGATCACAACGTTTTTGCAATAGCCTGAAATCAAAATTAATGACATTCCAACCTATAAAAATATCTATATCAAGTGTTTGAACTAACTTAACGAATGCAACTAATAAGGCTTTTTCATCTTTGAACCATGAAATTTTTAGTTGTTCTTCAGTTAAGTCGCCTCCTTTAGTAGCTGATGCGTCACTTTGATTAGCGTTAAGTTTATTTGATGTATTTTCACCACGCATCAAAACGTGCTTATAGACACATTTTGAATGAGGTAAACCTTGTGTAAATGTCTCTAAATTATCTTGAGAGTATAAACCAATACTATATAACACCCCTTCCATAGAACATTCTAAATCAAGCGATACCATTTTTAAGTGCACTGTTGATTTTAATAATGACGATTTACACAATGCAAAATCAATGTCTTCATATGAGGGGCTAATGTTAGCGTTATTGTTTTGTTTTAACTCAGATACAGGAAATACTTTATTAGGTTTGGCGCTCTTACTTGTCATAAAGTCGACATCTGCGGTGATGAAACGTTCCATTAAAAACCTTTCATCTGGCCTAATATCATCTTCATAGCATTTAATATGAGATTTTTTTAATAAATCGCGTGCTTTATAGAAGTCTCTTAAAGTAAAGAAATATAAAGCAGTCACTTTCTCATGGTTAAAAGTTTTCAAGCTTAATAAGCTGATTTTAGCTAATGTAATTTGATTGCTTTCAAGCAATGATATGGCATATTGACTATAAGCTGACTCTATAAAAAAAACGGCTAGTTCGCCATTAACTGTAAGTTTTTTGTTACCATCGTTTGCTTTAACCCAAAGCGAAATTTGTATCGCATTGGCAATATCTTTTACTTGCTTTGTTAAAATAAACCCACTGTTCATCATATAATTTCAATTTTTCACAATTTATAGTGTGAAAACTAAATAACCTGTTAATATATACAGCAGTGTAACCTAGTCAGTGTTGTTTGGAAACTAATTAATGTTAACCCAAGAGTTAAAAGAAAAGATCCGTAGAGCTTACAAATCTATTGGCGAAAATTTAGAAAATTTTAATCCTAGACCACAGCAAACCTTTCTCATTGCTGAAATGGCTAAAACCCTTGCAGGTGAGTATGCTAAAGATAGAAAAATAATTACCGCTGAAGCAGGAACCGGGACGGGTAAGTCGCTTGCATATTGTTTGGGAGCGATTCCGTTTGCGTTATCAAAAGATAAAAAGGTATGCATTTCAACTGCAACCGTCGCACTTCAAGAACAGTTAGTAGATAAAGACCTGCCCTTTTTAAAACGCTTCGCCGATATCGATTTTAGCTTTACCTTAGTTAAAGGCAGACAACGATATGTTTGTCGGCAAAAATTAACTTCTGCAGTAACAGCAGACAATTCAAACGACCCTAATCAAGCTGGCTTTAGCTTTGCAGAGAAACCAAAAGCGAGTGATATACGTACTTTAAATGAAATGCATAAGGCATTAAGCGATGGTTCATGGTTAGGTGATAGGGATTCATGGGAAACCCATTTACCAGATCACATTTGGCAGCAGGTACAAAGTGACAAACACAGTTGTTTAAAGAGCTTAGCTGAACACCAACAATGCCCTTTTCACCAAGCAAGAGATACGATGGACCAAGCTGATGTATTAGTGGTAAACCACAGTCTATTACTTGCTGATTTAGAATTAGGTGGCGGCAGGATTCTGTCAGCAACTGAAGATACTATTTATATTATTGATGAAGCACATCACTTACCAAAAATAACTCGAGATCACTCAAGTGCCAGCATTACCCTCAAAGGTGCGATTGATTGGTTGAATAAATTGGCTGATGTAGGCGATAAAATGTCAGCTTTAATTAAGTCAAACCAATCCATTTCACCTGCATTAAAACTCGGTGATGACTCTAAGGAAATCATTGCTGACATGCACAAGGTATTGAGTTTTATCCAAGCTAACGAAAGTGTTTACTTTACCTTAACGGATTCAAGTAACTTTCAAAAAAGTGATGATATTAATTATCGATTTGAGAATGGACTTATACCACAGACTTTAAAAAACTGGGCTGATGATATACAAGGTACTAGTAAAAAATGTCTTAATCACCTAAACAAATTATACAATGCGCTTATTGAGTCTGTTAAAGATGGGGAAACGCAAATGTATGCTGCAGAGCCTTTATTAGCGGAGGCTGGCTTTATGATACAACGTTTAGAAAACTTAAATATGTTATGGCAGATGTACGCCAAAGTCGATAGCGATAAGGGTGCTCCAACCGCAAGGTGGATAGAGCTATCTACTGGCAGTAGAACAGATTATAAAATTTGTGCTTCACCCATTGAAGTTGGTTTTACTTTGGAGAATATGCTGTGGAGTCAATGTGAAGGCGCTATATTATGTTCTGCAACATTACTCGCACTCAATTCTTTTGACCACTTTCGTTTTCAGGCAGGGCTTAGAAATGATGACAACAGTCAGTACCAACAAGTCAACTCACCATTTAATTATCAAGAAAACGGTAAATTGATCGTCTGCAAAATGGAGAATGAACCCAGTCATACTGGTTTTACAGATGAATTAATAAATAAGATTCCTGCACTAGTAGAAAACGCTGAATCAAGTTTGGTCTTGTTTTCATCCTATTGGCAGATGAAAAAGGTCGCAGAATCGCTCAGGGAAAACAATAAGTTAGATATTTTAATGCAAGGTGAAGACTCTAGACAGCATATCATTCAGACTCATAAAAAACGTTGTGATAGTAATAAAAAGAGTATTATTTTTGGAACACAGAGCTTTTCAGAAGGGTTAGATTTACCTGGTAAGTATTTAACAAATCTTATTATCACAAAACTGCCTTTTTCAGTGCCAACCTCACCGGTAGAACAAGCTCAAGCTGAATATATTACAGCTAAGGGTGGAAATCCATTTATGACGCTTTCGGTACCGGAAACATCGAAAAAATTGGTGCAAGCTTGTGGTCGCTTGCTTCGCAATGAGCTTGATAAAGGCACAATTACTTTAATGGACAAAAGGGTTGTCACGAAACGATATGGTAAACAAATCCTCGACTCACTTCCTCCATTTGAACGTATTATACAAAAATAACTTGGCTCTTCTCTCAAGCCAAATAATACCAATTCAATTAAGTTATTGCTCACTTGTACTGGTTAAAATAAGTCATGCCTTCAAAACGCTCAATCCCAATAGCTAGCTATTACTATATCGAGCGCCTTGCCATGATTGCTTTTTCCTTCGTACAGCAAGTTCACAAACTTAATGGAATTGGTATAAGTTAAATACTTCAATTTGTAATGTCATTCATGAATTTATTGCGTGGTAAATATCTCAGATCAAAAAAAAGCCGATAGGGAATAATTATCGGCTTTTTTATTTATATTGTTATTTTTACTTTATATGAATATTAAATGAACTTACTCATTAATTTTAATATTGATACCTTCATCAATAAGTTCGTCGTAAAAGTCTTCAACATCACAAGTTAATTCACGTTTACAAACTAATATGTACTTTAAAATAGCACGTTTATTACTTTGTAAAGAAGATTCTCTTAACCAATACAAGGCTTCATCTATATCTTTTTCTACATAGGTACCAGAGAGATACATTTGTGCGAGGTTTATTTTAGCATCTGCAAAGCCTTCTGTAGCAGACTCTTGAAACTTTTCAAAAGCTAACTTGTCGTTTCCAACAACATGCAGGTTATTTAAATAAGCGATACCTGATATGTTTTGTTTTTTACCTGGAATATAAACATTACTTTTTTGGTATTGAACGTCCGGAACAACAATATTACCATCTAATTTTTTAGCGATAGGTCTTCTCGCTAATAACAATGCACCACTTTCTTGCCAAAGTTGCAGAGTTCTTACGTGGAAGTCATATCGTTTTTCTTGGAAGAATTTAGGGTACCTTAACTGTCCATACCGAATAGCTTCGTTAAGCTCATGTTCTTGAAGATAAAAGTAAGAGCTATAACTAAGTGTTATCACATCACCTGTCATATCAACGACACGCGCCATTCTAAATTTTTCACCTGGACGTAGTTCATCACTTATAAGACGAAAATCAAGATAATAAAGGTCATTTACTTGAGGCTCGCTGATATAAACACTCGATTGGGAATCCTTATTTTGATTCATCATAAACCAGTAGTAGGCGGCACCACAAGCAATAACAATTGCTATTAAGGCAAAGAAAACTTTTGAAGTATCTATTTTTCTCGATTTACTTTGTAACTGTGCTTCAATATTTTCTTGTGAGCCTTGAACTGAGCTTTCTTTTGGTTCGCTCAAATCTAATGATTCATCCATAACGGGCTCTTTCATATTTGAGGATTGATTAACAACCTGCTCTGATGTTTGCTCTGCGCTTTTTTCTATTTCGATAGAGTCATTGTTCACAAACTCATCTTTTCTTACTGCATTTGACATAGCATATTCCCATGTTTCACTATTATTATTTTACTAGCGACACAAAATTAACATTCTAGATACATTTAAACAAGCCTGTTTTCAGAAAAAGATCAGATTATCGCTTCTTTATTTTTAAATTAGATCTGCTTTTATTACTATTAAATCAAGCAAGTAGAATAAAACGACCACACAAATCGACCCAAAATACGAAGGAAGCTGTAGTAAATAAAGCCTTATATAGCAAGCACTGTAGAGAAACGACAAAAATAAACACTCTGTTTTATTCT
>CAWVWK010000079.1:0-11171 GCA_963933725.1 uncultured Colwellia sp. | reverse complement strand
CAGTCATAGCGCCATCGCCAATAACAGCAACTGTTTTTCTGCCTTTGTTTTCTATTTCTGCAGCCACAGTCATACCTAAAGCAGCTGAAATGGAAGTACTTGAATGGCCAACACTCAAAACATCATATTCACTCTCTTCACGCCATGGAAAAGGGTGCAAGCCATCTTTTTGTCTAATGCTGTGTAATTCATCACGTCGGCCGGTTAGGATTTTATGAGGATAAGCCTGATGGCCAACATCCCAAATTAAATGGTCGAAAGGCGTATTGTAGACATAGTGTAATGCTACGGTTAATTCAATTGTACCGAGTCCAGAAGCAAAATGGCCGCTACTTTTACTAACAGAATTTAGTAAAAAAGAGCGCAATTCATTACTTACTTTTTCAAGTTGGTCTTGCCCAATATTGCGTAAATCTTTTGGCGAGTTGATTTGGGCTAGTAATGGGTAATTTGCAAGTTTTGTTGTCATAGTTATCTAATTACTTAATGCTTTGTGAATATAATCACTATGGTCGTAAAGCGATTTAATGGCTACTGATTTAATGGCTACTGTATGTGTTATAGCAAATAGCTATTTCGAATAGCTACGTTTAATTGCTACGTTTAATAGCTACGTTTTATAATAAAGGTAGCAAAATTTTCTAAATGTTGCGTATTGTAAGGTAAACAAGTCAAAGCTTGAAGCGCTAGTTGAAATAACTCTTCTGCTTTGTCTTGCGCACCTTGAAGACCCAATAATGATGGATATGTGCTTTTATTGGCAGCAAGATCTGAACCTTTTGTTTTTCCAAGCTGTTCTTGAGTTGAGGTAATATCAATAATGTCATCTTGAACTTGATAAGCTAAACCAATATAGCGGGCGTATTGCTTAAGCGTTGCAAGTGTTTTTTCGTTGATATCAGGAGAGCATGTAGCAGCCATTAATACTGAAGCTTCAAGTAATGCACCTGTTTTTAAAGAGTGTAAGCTTTCTAGGTAATTTAAATCAACTTTTATATTGGTCGCAGCTAAGTCTAATGCTTGTCCACCGCACATACCCTGATAACCTGAAGCCTTAACAAGTTGTTTAATTAGCGATATTTGCTTAGGTTGTATATGAGTTGAGAATCGATGATTTGCTAAAATATCAAAAGCCAGTGTTTGTAAACTATCACCAGCTAAAATTGCCGTAGCTTCATCAAACGCAATATGACATGTAGGCTTACCTCGCCTTAGATGGTCATCGTCCATTGCCGGTAAATCATCATGAATTAATGAATAAGCGTGAATGCATTCTATAGCAGCAGCAACCGGATCTATATCGTCTATTGATGCACCGAGTGTTTCACCCGTTATATAAGCTAAATAAGGTCGCATACGTTTGCCACCTAATAATAAGCCATACTTGATCGCTTCATATAACTTAGGATCGTTAATGTCTAATTCATCAATTTTAGACGATAAAAATTGATTTATACGGGATTGAGTCGTGGTTAAACTTTCTAAATTAGTGATGGCGTTCACGTATTACCCTGCATTTACATCAAAATTGTTTAGTGTTTGTTCACCATTATTATCAAGTAAAATTTTCACTTTCTGCTCAGCCGTTTGAAGCTTTTCTTGGCTTAACTTGCTTAAAGCAAGGCCACGCTCAAAAAGTGCCATAGAGTCCTCGAGGCTAATTTCACCTTGTTCAAGGTTTTGAACAATAGTATCTAGCTCATTTAAAGACTCTTCAAATGAAAGGTTTTCCAGTTTCTTTTTTGGCATGTTATTTCTCAAATACTATTTTAAATGAATTATGCCTTTTGCGGGCTTTAGGTACAAGTCTTTGATGGTAACCTTGGTCAACTTAGATTAATTATAAGTATCACTTTTCAATGTTTAGTTATGTTTTCGTTACTGATTTTATTGGTTTTATTTGGTTTTGTGAGATTGCACTAACGCCATGAGGAAAAGTCTACATCGTTACTTTCTTTTCATTTTAATTACGATATAACGAGTATACAAAGCTTAAAACGCTAAAAGTTATTTTATGGTCTAAACTAAATTTATATTTACTGCTCGTATTATAGATTTTACTCAAGGGGACTACTGTGGATTTAGCTACGTTAATTGGCATTGTTGGGGCTGTTGGATTATTGCTTCTAGCTATGTTTTTATCTGGCGATATTATGATGTTCGCAGACACCCAATCTGTAATTATTGTATTTGGCGGATCTTTATTTATTGTTTTATCGAATTACGGTTTAGGACAGTTTTTTGGTATTGGTAAAATTATTGCTAAAGCCTTTATATTTAAAATTGAGAAGCCTGAAGAGCTAATAGAAAAAGCTGTAGAAATGGCAGATGCAGCGCGAAAAGGTGGTTTTTTAGCGTTGGAAGAAGCTGAGATAACGAATGCTTTTATGCAAAAGGGCGTTGATATGTTAGTAGATGGTCATGACGCTGATGTAGTAAGAGCTACGTTGCAAAAAGATATTAACTTGACAACCGAGCGTCACGAAAGTGGTGCAAAAATGATGAAAGCGCTAGCAGATGTGGCCCCTGCAATGGGAATGATCGGTACTCTCATCGGGTTAGTCGCAATGTTATCGAATATGGATGATCCGAAATCTATTGGGCCAGCAATGGCTGTCGCATTGCTTACTACACTATATGGTGCTTTTTTGGCTAATGTTATTGCAATGCCAATTGCTTCTAAATTAGAGTTGAGAATGACAGAAGAAAAGATGAATAAAGAACTTGTGCTGGATGCCGTACTTGGTATTCAAGATGGACAAAATCCACGAGTCATAGAGGGGCTACTTAAAAACTATTTAGCAGAGGGTAAGCGCTTAATTTCGGTCGATGAAGAATAAATATGAAGAGCTTACCTTTTTTATCAGCGTATATCGTTTCCTTGAAGTTATTCATAAAGGTTAAGGGAAAGAATATTTCTGCTTTTAAATGCTTGAGGTATTTACATGTCTGAACAAAGGTGTAAATGCCCACCACCAGGGTTGCCTCCTTGGATGGGGACATTTGCTGATTTAATGTCACTACTTATGTGTTTTTTTGTACTTTTGTTGTCTTTCTCTGAAATGGATGTGCTTAAATTTAAACAGATAGCTGGGTCTATGAAGTTTGCCTTTGGTGTGCAAAATAAAATAGAAGTCAAAGATATCCCTAAGGGGACTAGTATCATTGCTCAAGAATTTCGACCGGGTAAACCAGATCCAACACCTATTGAAGTAATGCAGCAACAGAGTGAAGAAATAACACAGCAAATGTTGGAATTCCAAAAAGGAGAGGATAACTCTGCCGGAGGAAGGCGTAATCAAGAGGGTGATCAAAGAGGCGGTAAAACTGACAATACATCTGAAAGGGATGCATCAAAATCTCTTGAAAAAGCCAAGCAAGCTTTAGAGAGAGCGGCACAAGAGTCAGTTGATCAATTACTTAAGAAGATTGCTGATGAGCTGGAAGAGCAAATAGAAGATGGAGCGGTTGAAGTCGAATCTTTTGGTCAACAAGTAACCATAAGAATACGTGAGAATGGCTCGTTTCCATCAGGATCTGCTTTTTTACAGCCTCAATTTAAACCCGTAATAAAAAAAATAGGCGAGTTATTAGCAACATTACCTGGAGAGATAATGGTATCGGGCAATACAGATAACATCAAAGTTGATTCAGAGCTTTTCAGTTCTAATTGGGACTTATCAAGTAAAAGAGCTGTTGCTATTGCTCATCAATTAATTAATGTTGAAGGCTTTTCTGCAAGCCGTTTGTCGGTGGTAGGGCATGCTGATACACGCCCTATAGTACCTAACACAAGTGTCGCAAATCGAAGAAAAAATAGACGGGTTGAAATATCAATAAACCAAGGGAAAGCTGCAGAAAAAGAGCCTGTAGAAGTGATTGATTAAAAATCTACTTTGTTGAATCTACTGTGTTCAATTAATTAACACTGAGAATCTTGTAGGCTATCTTTTTATGCTAGTTGCTAATATCTCTGTCGTATACTGCCTAAAGTCTGCTGTAGAGGTGTAATTATCAAAAACATTATGTTGTTTGGTACTATCTGGATTTTCAATGGCTAATAAATGCTTAAATCCATATTTACGCGCAGAGTTCAGTACCGGTAAACTATCATCGACAAAAAGTGTGTTGTCTAAGTCGAACTTTTCTTTCGCTTGTAGCCTTTCCCATAATAATTGTGATTCTTTAACCACACCAAATTCGTGGGTAGAATATAACTCGTCAAAATATTTATCTAATTGGGTTCTTTCTATTTTTAGTGATAAAGCATCTGGATGAGCATTAGTTACTAGAATAATTTCACGATTCGATTCTCTCAGCGCGGTTAAGAATTCATGTGCATCATCACGCAAGCGAATAAGATGTTGAACTTCACGTTTTATTATGGCAATTGGGATTTGTGTTAATTCTGTCCAATAATCGAGACAATACCAGTCGATTGTTCCAGCGAGTTCTTTGAAGTACTTATTCAAAATAGTCTGAGCCTCTGCAAGGCTTACACCATGGTGTTGGCTGTAATATTGTGGCAGATATTCTAACCAAAAGTGTGTATCGAAGTGCAAATCTAAAATGGTACCATCCATATCAAGTAACACTGTCGATATATCAGACCAATTTAATTGGCCATTATCGGATTTATTTTGCATTTAATGATTCCAAAGCGAATTAACTTAGGGGTATTATAGAGGGATAAGCTGACGTTTTATACTAAAAGAAGTTTCAAATAAAAATGAAAAAAAAACTGCAATTACCTCAAATCACTGCCTTAACAAAAACAGCTGAAAGTAACCTGTTTACCATCGAGCAATTAGAATTAACTTTTAGTAATAAAGAAGAAAGAACCTACGAACGTATTAAAGGTGGAGGTAGGGGGGCTGTGATGATAGTGCCATTTATAGATAATGAAACTATAATCTTAGTTAGAGAGTATTGTGCAGGAACTCACAGTTATGAGCTTGGCTTCCCTAAAGGCATTATTGATGTAGGGGAGACACCTGGAATTGCAGCTAACAGAGAGCTTAAAGAAGAGATTTTTTATGGGAGCCATTGTCTCGAACCTTTATTGGAAGTGATGCTTGTTCCTTCTTTTTTTAATGCAAAAATGTATATCTATACGGCTCGAAATCTTTATGAAGAAGCTTTGCCAGGTGATGAGCCTGAACCTTTAGAAATTATAAAATGGCCCTTACATAACTATAAAGAACTACTCCAGCAGCCAGACTTCAATGAAGCAAGAAGTATTGCAGCTTTAATGTTGGTGATTGACCAATGGAAATCGAAATAGCTGGTTTTGTCCGAGAGGAAATAAATAATGAACAATGAAAAGCTTCTGGATATAGCAATTAACAGTGCTAAAAAGGCAGGTGTTGAAGTGATGAAGTACTATCGTACAGATGAGCTCACCACAACCATCAAACAAGATGACAGCCCTGTTACTAATGCTGATATTGCAGCGAATGATATCTTGATGGATCAGCTGAGAACACTCACACCTAATATTCCTATTATCTCTGAAGAGGTTGGTGCGTTACCTCTTGATAAAAGAAAAGGTTGGTCTCGATATTGGTTGCTTGATCCCATTGATGGTACTGGCGAATTTATCATCGGCAGTGGTGACTTTGCGGTTAATATTGCGCTTGTTGAACAAGGCAAACCCAGTCTCGGTGTTATCCATGCGCCGGATCATTGCTTAACTTATTACGGGCAAACTAACTTAGGAGCTTTCAAAGACAGCGATGCCAGTAGGAAAATTCAAGTAAGTGAATTTGATACGAATAGAAAAGTTAAAGTTGCAATAAGCCGTCGTCAAAATCTTGAGAAAATGGGGCAGTATCTTAATAAAGAATATAACTTTGATTATGTAGCACTTGGTAGTTGCTCGTTAAAAAACTGTTTAATTGCTGAAGGGGGGGCTGATTGTTATTTGAGAGTAGGAGTAACCGGTGAGTGGGATACTGGTGCTAGTCAATGTATTTTAGAGCAAGCTGGTGGACGTATTCTTGACAGCGAATTTAATCCATTAACTTATAACAAGCGTGAAAGCTTATTAAACCCAGATTTCATTAGTTTAGGCAATCAAGCTTTTGAATGGGAAAAAATAATTAAAGCACATAGGCAAGTATACTAGAAACGAGAAAAACGAGTGGAAACCTAAATATTCTATTCGGCTGGGTTTTCAGCTGCTTGATTAAACTGCTCTGCAGGCATAATATTAACACTTTCATGGAGTTCTGAATAAACTAGTACAGCAGTCCCTGCGGATAATTGCATTTTTACTTGCGCAATTTTGTCGTCTTTACTTACATCTATTTCACCATACTCTGTTCCTTCCTGAAGTATAAATGCTTCTATAATGGCATCGAGTGTTGCTGGCGGCAATTCTTTAAAAGGGATGATCATTTTTTATTTCTCATGGTATTTCATAAAGCCCATTTACTCATTTTAAGTTAAGAACGAAGATCTTTGAAAAAAGAAGAAAAGAAATCAGGGACTCTTTGCTCAAGCCAGTACTTTGGTTTGAAAGGGTTGTTTCCGTAGATAAATCCCACATGTCCTCCTCCGTTAGATACTTCAAAAGTAAGGTGTTCTTTTAAGATCATTGTAGGTACGGTTGATTCATGACAAAGAAACGGATCGTCTTTGGAATGAATAAACAAGCACGGATTTTTTATCGAATTTAAAATGTTTTTACTACTGGATTTTGCATAGTAATCAACGGCATTAGCAAACTTGTTCAAGGGGGCTGTTACCTTATCATCAAAATCGAAAATCGTTTTAATTTTCTCTAGTTGCGTTGCAGATAAGTGGGTAATTTGTTTAAGCTCGATTTTAAGCGCTGTGCTTTTTTTTAACATGTCGAGTAAATATTTTTGGTATAGTTTTGAAAAACCTTGATTTACTCTTTTACAACAACTCTCTATATCAAGTGGTGCACAGATCACCGAAGCTGCTTTATAAGGATTTTCAGGTTTTTTAGAAAGGTATTGTGCTACTACATTTCCCCCTAAAGAAAATCCAACAATACCAAGTGGTGTATATGGGTGACGAGCGACTAATAAGTCTGTTAAATAGCTAACATCATTTATGTCACCACCATGATAAGAGTTCGCTTTACGATTAACTTCACCACTACAACCCCGAAAGTGCATTAAGACACCTATCCAGCCTTTGCGCTTTAATGCATCTAACATTCCCTTAGCATAATGACTGTCTTTGGAACCTTCTAAACCATGTAAAACAACAACAATCGGCTTTGTACTTTCTTTTAATGGAACTTCTGTCCAAGCTAAGTCAACAAAGTCGTTATCCGGTAGCGCTATTCTTTCTTTAGTGGTTTTCAATGACAATGCAGCACGAAATATCTTTGGCGCAAGTGTTTGTAGGTGCGGATTTGATAGCCACCAAGCTGGTGTAAAGGGGCTATTAATTTGTGAGTATTTGATAGAAGGCAAAATAAATAACTTATAAAGAAGCGTTATGTGCAATAGGTAAGTTTATGTAAGTATATTTATTATAACCGAGTAAATGCTATTTGTTAGCAAAAGTTTACTTTTGTGGGCAATATTTCAACTTGAGCAAATTTCGCACCTTTGACTAGGGTTTTTAGTCGAATTCCTTAATGGGTTAAAAGTGCGAAATCTTTGGTTAAAATATTGAATATTCAATATCAACAATATCTTATCTCAGGGGCATATCAAAAGAGTTATATCAAAAGCGATAGGTTAAAGTAAGCTACTTTTTTGTAAGGCTTCTGTTTTTACTTGTTCCTTTGATAATATTTGTAGATATAACCTGTGTGCTTCTTTTTCTGCGATTTCAATTTTAACAGGCGATAACGCTCTCTTATCGATAGCTCTGCTTTTCTCTGCATCACTAGAGCCGTTCCAAGCGGAAAGGGTATTCCAAACATAAGACATTTCTATACTTTTCTCTACACCTAAGCCTTCACTATAAAGTAATGCTAAGTTGAACTGTGCTAAAGAGAAATTCTGATTTGCGGCTGCTTTATACCACCTTGCCGCTTTGAAATAATCTATTTTAGTGCCTGTTCCTTGTTCATACATCACGGCAACATTAAATTGGGCGCTGGCTAAGTTTTTTATGGCAGCCTTATTCATTAATTCATAAGCTTTCTTTAAGTCTTTTTTTATAAATCGACCTTCAGTGTAATATAGCGATAATTCAAATAACGCATCGGCATAGTATTTATCAGCTGCGAGTGTAAATAGCTCAATCGCTTTAGTTGCATTTTTAGTTACCCCGTAGCCTTTTTGGTAAATAACAGCCATTTGATATTGAGCAGGTGTATAGCCTAACTCGACTAAAGGTTCGAACTCTTTTATTGCCGCTTGAAATTCACCTCGATTCAATTCATAGACACCTAATTCATAATCATTACTTTGTGCTTTTAAGGTAAATAAAGTACTTAAAATTAGACTTAAAAGAACCATAAAGAGAGGGAATTGTTTTGTATTCATTTTAATGCTCACTTTTGTTTACAAGTTGGTAAAATTACTGCTGCTATTTGATCAGACACTCTAAGCCCTATAAAGAAGACATTATTTCTTCTATTTGCTCTTCTAACTCTAACCATAGCATTTCATTTTCTTCAATGTCACTTTTTAGTTTTCCTTGCATTTTTAATTGCTTGGTCAGTTCAGCCTTATTTTCTCCTTGATACATATCGGGGTTACTTAATAGCGTCTCGACTTCAGCTAATTTGATTTGCCATTGTTGAACTTTTTTCTCTAAAACATCTGCTTTCTTTTTTAGAGGCGCTGCTTTTTTTCTCAGTTCAGCTTGTTGCTGTCTAAGCTGTTTTTTATCAACAGACTTTTCTTGAGGCTTAACTTTGTTTTGCGTAAATGTACTTTTCTTATCGTCATTTAACCATTGTTGGTAATCGTCTATATCACCTGTAAAGTCGGTTACTTGGCCGTTTGCAACAAGGTAAAATTCATCAACACAAGACTCTAACAAATACCTGTCATGGGCAATAAGAATAATTGCACCCTCAAAGTCTTGCAAAGCCATAACAAGCGCTTGGCGCATTTCTAAGTCTAAGTGGTTCGTAGGTTCATCAAGCAAGAGTAACTGAGGTTTTTCTAAAACAATAAGGGCTAAAACAAGGCGAGCTTTTTCTCCACCCGACATAACAGAAACTTGCTCAAGTGCTTGGTCGCCACTAAACCCAAATTTACCTAAAAATGTTCTCGCTTGAGGCTCACCAAAACTTGGTTTTGCACGTAATATATGATCTACAGGGCTAGAACTTAAATGGAGCTGTTCCAATTGGTGTTGTGAAAAGTAACCAACTTTTAACTCTTGTGCGCAATATCTGTCACCATTTAATATGGCTAACTCACCTGCTAAAGATTTAATTAAAGTTGACTTACCAGCGCCGTTTCTACCCAATAAACCTATACGACTTCCAGGTACTAACGTTAAACCAACATCATTAAGAATTACAATGGGCTCATTGGGCGATTTTTGAGAATAACCACACTGACTTTCGTTTAAAGCAAGTAAAGGGTAAGGTAAGCTTTCTGGCTTTTCAAAATGAAAAGTGAATTGGCTGTCAACATGAGCAGGCGCTAAGTCAGGTAATTTTTCTAAACGCTTGAGTCTACTCTGAGCTTGTTTAGCCTTGCTTGCTTTAGCTCTAAACCTATCAACAAAAGCAGTAAGGTGTGCAGCCTCTTTTTGCTGTTTTTGATATTGGGCATCTTGTTGAGCTAAATGCTCAGCACGCTGTCTCTCAAAAGCAGTATAGTTGCCACTATATAATTTAGCTTTTTTATGTTCGATATGGAGGATTTGACCTATCACAGTATCTAGAAAGTCTCTGTCATGAGAAATAAGCACTAAGGTGCCGGTAAACCCTTTCAGCCAACGTTGTAACCAAATAACAGCATCTAAATCTAAGTGGTTTGTAGGTTCATCAAGTAATAGTAAGTCGGCTCGGCTGATAAGTGCCTGTGCGAGGTTTAATCGCATCCTCCAACCACCAGAAAAGTCTTTGACAGGGTTATCCAATTGAGATTGTAAAAAACCTAATCCGTGAAGTAACTCTCCAGCACGAGCGGGTAAAGAGTAGCCATTAATTGTATCAATTTCATTGATGACAAGCGCTTCCAAGTTACCATCTAGTGCTTGGCGAGCTTGCTCTAACTTTTTTTCTAGTTTTCTAAACTCTTTATCACCATCCATTACATAGTCTAATGCAGATTGTTCTAGGGAAGGCGTTTCTTGTTTTACTGTGGCAATATCCCAGCTGCTGGGTATGGCTAAAGTACCGGAATCTGCAGATAAATCACCCAGAAATGCTGCAAACAATGACGATTTTCCGCAACCATTACTCCCTACCAACCCCACTTTATGGTTAGGGTGAATAGTAAAGCTTGATGCGCTTATCAAATTTTTTGCGCCTCTATCTAAGCTTAAATCGTTGGCTGTAATCACAGGTAAATCCTCATTCTAAAACTTAATGGGTAAATTCAAGTGCATTGTCGCTTGGGTATAGCTCCTATTCAAGGTAAAATGTCAGTTAATTGTTTTTTTACCTTAGCTAGGCATAATAACTTACTTCTTGATGTCTTTTTTTATCTAGCTAACCTCTTATCCCTATTTGGGTTTTTAATTGATTTTGAGACTACTGTGACTACTGAGCGAAATAAAAAAATAAAGAAAAGATTTATAGCAGGGGCTGTTTGTCCTGCCTGTAAATCTATAGATACGATGGCCTTGACCAAAGAAAACGGTGTAGAGTTAGTTACTTGTGTTAGCTGCGGTGAACAAATGAGCCAACCTGAAGCGCAAGTAGAAAAAGAAGTGCGAAAACAAGAGCAAGTCATCGGGGTCTTTAAACCCTAGTTTTCACTAAACGAATTAGCTTAATAAAGTCTGGCTATGTTAGTTTAAAATTCAATGGTTTATTTTCAGCATCATAATGAAATAAAAAATTTTTCTATATTTGTTAAAGGTTGAAATGCCCCCGATTTAGGTGACACCTTTTTAACTCTTATAGCAACTCGCGGCAATGATTATATTCTTTATTTGTATAGGTTTACTTTTAATAGGTTTACTTTTAATAGGTTATACATTTTACAGCCCGTTTGTTGAAAAACAAGCTGGAATTAATCCTGAAACGATTACCTCACAAGAAAGGTTTA
>CAWVWK010000078.1:0-11485 GCA_963933725.1 uncultured Colwellia sp. | reverse complement strand
AGATTTTGGCAAGGTCGTTTTCAAATGCAGCCCCTGTTGGATGAATCAGCGCTAGCGGCTTGCATGGCTTATGTGGATTTAAATCCAATAAGAGCTAAAGTAGCTAAAACGATTGAAGAATCGCACCATACAAGTATTAAGAAGCGCATAGAACATGCGAATCGACATAAAAAAAGTAATCAAAGCAATCCCGGTAATTCAATTAATCAAAGTAAGCAACCAAAGGCCTTGTCCCCTTTTGTGGGAGGCCAGACATGTAACAATAACGAGTCAAAAGAGCAAAAAAGTATTCCTTTTAAACTGATTGATTACATTCAACTTGTTGAGTTAACAGGGCGCTGTATACGGGAAGATAAGCCAGGTTATATAGAAGAATGTACCCCAGATATACTCCAAAGGTTGAATATAGAGCCAGATAATTGGATTACATTAACTAAAAATTTTGGTCGAGTTTTTCATGGTGCAGTAGGGCATGAAGATACCATCACTGATTATTGTGAACATCAACGCTTTAAACGACGAAGTAATATAACCCCATGTAATACTCTTTTTGGCTAACGCTGAGAAATAAACCTCTATATATTCTACTAATATCAGCACTGCTGATTTTTGTCGGTGATGAAATTTCATTGTATGCAGTTTATTAGCAGTAAACTTCTCAAAAATGCTCTAGAGGTATTTAAAATATTTGTAGAATATATTTGATCTAATTATCAGGTTAATTTTAAAGTTAAAGTGAGTGTCCTTGGTATTTCTCTGCAGTGTGTCAGAACCATTAGCTTCTCTAGATTGTCGAATTAATCAAAGGCTATAAACACTGACCATCGTCGAGTGCCAATGTTTGACCTGTTAAAAAATCTTGATCTGGCTGACAAAGGTAAACAATAGCTTTATCTAAATCGCTTGGTACACCGACACGTTTACGGGGCATAGCTCCAGCTAAGGCTTGACCCGCTGGGGTATCGAAATAGGCTGCATTAAGCTCAGTTTTAATATAACCAGGTGCTAAGGTGTTGACACAAATTCCTTTATTAATCCATTCACGAGCAAACTGTTGACTTAAACGCGCGATTGCGGACTTAGTGGTGCCATATACAGTATGGCCTGGGATGGCTTTTCTATCAGAGACTGAACCAATATTAACGATGCGACCTTTTATGTCATTAGCAATCCAGCGTCGAGCCATTTCAGTACATAAGAAGTATGGGCCTTTTAGATTTAAATTTGTAACAAAATCAAAATCTTCTGGTGTCATGTCAATAGCTTTTTTACTTATTGAACTCCCCGCATTATTGACTAAACAATGAATTGGACCAGCCATTTTTTCAGCTTTATCAATCGCACAAGCAAAAGAGTTTAAATCGCTAACATCCAATGCTAAAGCATATGCTTTTCCATGTGAGTTATTTATTTCTTCGCATAAGGTTTCTAGTTTTTCTAGCCTTCTAGCTGCTGCTATAACGGTAAAGCCTTGTGCTGATAATGCGCGACAAAATTGCGCGCCTAGACCTGAAGATGCGCCTGTAACTAAAACGGTTTTATTTTCAATCACTTGTTTATTCCTAGTTTAATTTTTTACGATTTACAATTTACTATTGCTTTAATTAAATGGCAATGACTAATTACATAGGATATGAAAAAATATATCAAATGAGGTTGATATTACTTATTAGATTGTATATCGGAAATCGCTAATTTTAACAGTCTCTGGCTTCTAAAAGAGCCCATATAGATATGAGTGCCATGTTGTTTCGCCACTGTTACTCCAGCGCCAGGATTGCCTCCTGAGTGACTGAATAGAGTGGTGGTGTCCATCGACGCTGGATTCATACTAATGATAATGTATCCAGCGGAGCAGTTCTGGATTGATTTATCCATAAAGCACTTTATCCAATCTAACTTTTTTTCCAATGTGAGAGGCGATTAATAAGTTTCCTTGTTCATCCCATGCAGAATTGTCAGGGTGTTTTACCGGCACATAGTGTAAACCCCATTTATAATAAAACTGGTCTTAGTTAATGATTGTAAGAGTTTACAGCTAGAGAGAAGTCTTTTTTATTGCTTGTTCAAGGAACAACTTGTCTTGACTAAAAACGCTAGTATCTTTTTATTTGAATCTGTAATTACCTGTTTTTGTGTATGCGCATATCACTAAGTAGAAACTCAGTAAAGTATGAAATAAAGTACTATTTCATTACCAGTTATCTATATATTTTAAAATTGCTATTTTTATATTAATGACATAAATTATCTATAAATTCAAAGGGACTAATATCAATAAGCTTGTAGCTTTATTTCAGGAAATCAACATGAAAGCCATCGTATGTGAACAGTTTGGTCAGGTATCAGATTTAGTTATAAAAGAAATTGAAACACCACAATTAAAAGACAATGAAGTCTTAATTAATGTTGCAGCGGCAGGAGTTAATTACCCTGATGGCTTGTTAGTTCAAGGGTTATATCAAGTAAAACCGGAAGTTCCTTTTGTACCAGGTACTGAAATAGCCGGAACTATTGTTGCTTTGGGTGAAAAAGTAGCGCATTTAAAAGTAGGTATGCGAGTGGCTGCAATGACTATGTTAGGTGGTTATGCCGAGCAAGTTGCGATTAATTGCATGCAAGTTATGCCAATCCCTGATTTTCTATCATTTGAAGAGGCATCAGCTTTATTTACCGCTCACGCCACCGCACATCATGCGTTAAAACAAAGAGCTAATTTACAGGCTGGAGAAACTATTTTAATTACCGGCGCAGCAGGCGGTACGGGTTTGGCAGCGGTACAAATAGCTAAAGCAATAGGGGCGAAAGTGATTGCTGCGGCATCTTCGCAAGAAAAGCTCGAGGTGTGTAAAAAAAATGGTGCCGACATCTTAATTAATTATAGTGAACAAGATCTTAAAACAGAATTAAAAGCACTAACCAATGGTAAAGGTGTTGATGTTGTTTATGAAACTGTCGGTGGCGATACCTTTCATGCCTGTAGTCGAAATATGGCATGGAATGGTCGTTTGTTAGTGATTGGTTTTGCTGGTGGCGACATTCCCAAGTTTCCTGTTAACTTAGCCTTGGTTAAAGGTTGTAGTGTGATAGGTGTATTTTGGGGAACTTTCACTCAAAAGCAGCCAAAAGACTTTTTATCCAATATGCAAGAGTTGATGGATTGGTATGCACAAGGAAAAGTAAAAGTTGTTATCGATCAGTTATTTCCACTACATCAAGCAGCTGGAGCCATTAACAAAATATTAAATCGCCAAGTAAAAGGTAAAGTGATTTTAACGTTATAAACCAATTAATGCTTGGTAAGGGTCTGCAGTATTTGATTTCTCAGCCAATGATTGGCTGGGTCTTTGTCTAGTTTTTTATGCCAATAAAGTTGCAAATCTAAGCCATGCAACTCAGTAGGTAGTTCGAATAATTTAACCGGAAAATGATCTTGATAAATAGTCGCTATGCTTTGTGGTAGTGTAAGTAATAAATCTGTTTGCGACATGATTTGAAAAGCACTGAAGTACTGTTGGCATCGACAAGAAACATTTCTTTGTAGACCTAAGCGGCTTAGCTCGAAATCTTCATAACTCATACCCGAACTTCGAGTAGAAACAACAACATGCTTTGACTCTAAGTAATCATTTAAGCTGATACCCTTAATTGTTTTAAAGTATTCGTTACTAACGGCGACTACAATTTTGTCTGAACGCAACGGAGTATGAAGTATGTTTTTATCCACTGCCAAGTTGGTATCTATGACTAAATCAAAGGTGCCAGAAGCTAAATTACTGGCCATTTCATTGCGATTGATTCTGCCGCTAGTAAGTTGAATATGAGGTGCAGTTTTAGTGCAAGCTAATACTAATTTATGCATAACAACATTATCAATACCAGTATGCATGGAGATAGAAAAGTGTTTATGGCTTGAGCTTGGGGAAAACTGCTTTGCCTGTAACACACTCAATTGAAGCTGGTATATGGATGAGCGCACATTATCAATGATATTCTCCGCTAGAGGAGTGGGCAACATCTTATTACCTTGCCTAGTAAACAAAGGATCATCAAAATTCGTTCGCAGTTTTGCCAGCGAGTGGCTTACAGCTGGCTGAGATAAATTCAATGCTTTTGCCGCCTGACTCACGTTACCTTCACGGAAAATAGCTTCAAAAACGATAAATAAATTCAAATCTAATTTCATAAAAAATTTTCTAACTACTTATTGGCACAATTAACACTAATCAGAACTATTCTTAATAAGAATAGTATTTGATAAGTGAAATTCATTTGTTTAATTTGTAACTTAGTTTTAGCATAAGGTCAATACTATTGACACAACTGGGGATATTATATGGAAACAAATCGGATTTTTATAACGGGTGGCGCGAGTGGCTTAGGTAAAGCAATCGCTATGTTTTATGCTAAGTCAGGTGCTAAGGTTGCCATTGGTGATATTAATGATATTAGCCTAGAGGAAACTAAGCAGGAGTTATTGCAACATACTGCCGATGTACTGACGTTTCATTGCGACACCACTAAATTTAAAGATTTAGAAAAGGTGAGAAGCGAATTGGAAACACAATGGCTAGGTTTAGATATTTTAGTGAATAACGCTGGCATAGTTGGTCAAGTTGGCGAAGTAGAAGAGCTTACTATTTCTCAGTGGCAACATGTATTAGAAATAAACCTTCTTGGTGTGATCCGAGGCTGTAAAGCCTTTAACACTTTATTCAAACAACAGAAAAGCGGTGCTATCGTTAATATCGCCTCTATGGCTGGTATTATCAATGCCCCGCAAATGGGGATATATAATTGTAGTAAAGCGGGGGTGATTTCCTTAACTGAAACTCTTCATTATGAACTAGCCCCTCACAATGTTTCAGCCCATGTGGTTTGTCCTGCCTTTTTTAAAACCAATTTAACCGACTCTATGGCTTCAAGTGATAAGTCTATTAGTTTTGTGAATAAGCTAATGGAAAGTTCCAAATTAACCGCCGACGATATTGCCGCAATGATTGCTAAACAAATAGAAAGCAGAGACTTGTTCTTGTTACCGCATAAAAGAGAACGCAATTTGTATTTATTGAAACGATTATTACCAAATGGGTTCTTTAAAAAAATGTCTCAAATGTATACTAAAGGCTTTAGCAAAAAAGTTGGAACTAAATAACATGGCTAATATTTACTTAATTCGGCACGGACAAGCATCGTGGGGAAAATCAAACTACGATGAGTTATCCGAATTAGGCATGAAGCAAAGCAAAGTGCTTGGTAAACATTGGCAATATATGCAAACCCCCGATCTTTGTTACGCCGGTGGCTTGTTAAGGCATAGCCAAACAGCTGAAGCATTTTGGCAAGGTAGAGGTCTATCTATGTCGACGAGTATTCATGAAGGCCTAAATGAATTTGATCATCTAGATGTTCTTAAGTGTTATAACCCGAGTTGGCATGATCAAACTGCCTTTAATGCCTACCTTAAACAACAGGATAACCCCAGTCAGGCATTTGTCATCGAGTTCACTCAGGCACTAAAACGCTGGGCTAACGGTGAATATGATGATTATAAAGAGTCATTTTTGCAGTTTAAAAAACGTTGTGTAAAAGCACTCGACGATATTAAATCGCAAGCACTCATGCAAAAGCAATTAACAAATAAAAACCAACCTAAAAATATTATGGTTTTTACATCGGGTGGCGTCATAGCGTCAATTTGTGCACACTACTGGCAATTGCCAGATAGACAATTAATGCAATTAAATCAACAGTTAGTTAATACGTCGGTAACTAAGATAATGTTTAATAAAGATAAAACGACAGTTGATGGGGTTAATAACTATAGTCACTTACAGCTATTTAACAATGAATATATCACGCGAAAGTAATAACGCTGGTTTAAGGGAGAGAAAATGAATTTTGAATACAGTGAAAAAGTAAAAGCGCTATTAGATAAGCTTAACCAATTTATGGATGAACACGTTTATCCAAATGAAATGTTGATGCATCAGCAAGTAGAGCAAGATAGGTGGAAAACGCCGCCTTTAATGAAAAAACTACAACAAAAGGCCCGTGAAATAGGCTTATGGAACTTATTTCTACCTCCTGTATACGGCGAGTACAGCCCAGGTTTAACAAACCTAGAATATGCACCACTTGCTGAAGTGATGGGCAAAGTTCATTGGGCTCCTGAGGTATTTAACTGTGCTGCGCCTGATACTGGCAATATGGAAGTCTTAGCAAAGTATGGTAATGAAGCGCAAAAAGAAAAATGGCTTAAACCTCTATTGAATGGAGAAATTCGTTCAGCTTTTGCCATGACAGAGCCAGATGTCGCATCGAGTGATGCCACAAATATTGAAACCAGTATTGTGCGTGATGGCGATGAGTATGTGATCAATGGACGCAAGTTTTATATTAGTGGTGCACAACGTAAACAGTGTGAAATCATGATTGTGATGGGTAAATCAGATCCTGATAACGCTAATCGATATATTCAACAATCTATGGTGTTGGTACCTATGAATACGCCGGGTGTCAATATTGTTCGCCCTATGAAAGTGATGGGTTATGACGATGCACCCGAAGGGCACTCAGAAATTATTTTCGACAATGTGCGAGTACCCATTGAAAACATTATTTTGGGTGAAGGCAAAGGATTTGAAGTTGCTCAAGGGCGTTTAGGTCCAGGTAGAATACATCATTGTATGCGCTCAATTGGAATTGCTGAACGCGCACTTGAAGCCATGGCGAAGCGCGTTAACGAGCGTGTGGTATTCGGTCAACCCATGATCAAACAACAGTCAATTCGAGAAGATATTGCTAAGTCAGTATGTGAAATCGAACAAGCTCGTTTATTAACCCTAAAAGCAGCACAAAAAATGGATACTGAAGGGAACAAAGCGGCAAAAGATTTAATCGCCATGATCAAAATAATAGCGCCAAATATGGCGCTTAATGTGATAGATCGAGCGATACAATGCCATGGTGCGTTTGGCTTAAGTCAGGACTCTTTCTTAGCGCAATCTTGGGCAGGGCAACGTTGCTTACGATTTGCAGATGGTCCAGATCAGGTACATATGATGCAACTTGGTAGAGATTATGCGAAGCGTTTTCAGGTTAAATAAAGGGTTTAAAAATGAGTAATTACAATATAGATTTAGATAAATTATCTTATTATTTAGAAGCCAATGTTTCAGGTTTCAAAGGCCCAATTAGTTTAGAGAAATTCGCTGGTGGCCAGTCAAATCCAACGTTTAAAGTTACAACTGAGTCAGGGTTATATGTGTTACGCCGTCAACCACCAGGAAAATTATTAAAGTCAGCTCACGCCGTTGATCGTGAATATAAAGTGATGAAAGCCTTACAAAATTCTGAAGTACCAGTAGCGAAAGTGTTTCACCTTTGTGAAGACACAGAAGTTATCGGCTCTATGTTTTATCTAATGGAATATATTGAAGGCAATGTCCATTGGAATGCCGCGCTTGAAGAAGCACAAGATAATCAACAACGCACTCAAATGTACGATTTAATGAATAAAACGTTAGTGGCCTTACATTCTGTTGATGTTGATGCCGTTGGTTTAAAGGATTATGGCCGTAAAGAGGGGTATTACCAGCGTCAATTCAGTACTTGGACGAAGCAATATCGTGCGTCTGAGATAGATAAGTTAGATGCAATGGAGCAACTGATGATTTGGTTGGAAGCCAACCTTCCACAAGAAGATGGCACTTATTCCTTAGTTCATGGTGATTTCCGTTTAGACAATATGATGTTTGATAAAAATAACAACGACATCGTTGCGGTATTGGATTGGGAACTATCAACAGTAGGGCATCCCTATGCAGACTTAGCCTACCAATGTATGCAAATGCGAATGGGGCAAGGTTCCGGTGTAATGGACGGTTTAGCAGGAATAGACAGATCAAGTATCGGCATTCCAACTGAAGAAGAATACATAGCTTTATATTGTCAACGTATGGGAATAGAAAAAATTGATAACTGGAATTTTTACTTAGCCTTTAGTTTTTTCCGCTTAGCGGCGATAGCCCAAGGTGTAGCAAAACGTGCTCAGCAAGGCAATGCTTCTAGCGCCAAGGCCAAACAAACCGGTGCTTTTGTCGTACCGCTAGCTCAGTTGGCATTACAAATAATTAAAGTATCAAAATAAGAATTAAAATCGAGGAAGTATTATGGAAAAGCCATGGTTAGCACACTACGCACCAGGAGTTGAAGCAGAAGTTGATGTTTTAAAATACAATTCAATCGTAGAATTGTTTGATAAATACGCAAATAAATATGCCGATAATAATGCATTTATTAGTATGCACACTGAGTTGAGCTATAGAGAGCTCAGAGAAAAGTCTGAAGCGTTCGCGGCATATTTACAACATAAGATGGGCCTGAAAAAGGGCGATAAATTTGCCATCATGACCCCCAATGTTTTGCAATATCCTATAGCCTTGTTTGGCGCTATTAAAGCAGGTTTGACCATCGTTAACGTTAATCCTTTATATACGGCAAGAGAATTAAAGCATCAACTGAATGATTCAGGTGCGACCGCCATCTTAGTAATTGAAAACTTTGCTCATGTATTAGCAAAGGTTGTTGATGAGACGCCTATAGAGCATGTGATCACCACTCAAATTGGTGATTGTATCGGTTTATTAAAAGGCGCTTTAGTTAACACTATGGTCAAAAGGGTGAAAAAAATGGTGCCGCCATTTTCTTTACCAGACTTAGTAAAATTCAATCAGGTGTTAAAACAAGGAAGTAAATTGAGTTTTATTCCGGTTGATATTAGTCGTGAAGATATCGCATTTTTACAATACACCGGAGGCACGACTGGCGTTGCGAAAGGAGCCATGTTAAGTCATGCCAACATAGTGGCCAATATGTTACAAATAAAAGGCGGTCTGGGTGGCATTATTGAAGAAAATAAAGAAATGATGGTGACTGCATTACCTCTTTATCATATTTATGCGTTAACGGTAAATTGCTTAAGTATGATGACCGTTGGCGGCTGTAATTTATTAATTGCGAACCCTCGTGATTTACCTATGTTTGCCAAAGTAATAAGCCAATATCCGGTGACACTATTTACGGGGGTAAATACCTTATTTAACGGCTTATTAAATGAACAAGTCTTTAAAGAAATCGACTTTAGCAGTTGGAAGATGTCAATCGCTGGTGGGATGGCAACTCAACGTTCTGTTGCGGATCGCTGGCATAAACTTACGGGTACAAGCATTTTAGAGGGGTACGGGTTAACGGAATGCTCTCCTTGTGCCACTTCCAGCCCAGTTAATCAAACAGAATTTACCGGCTCCATTGGACTACCTATTAGTAATACAGAAGCGAAAGTAGTCGATGATCAAGGTAAAGAAGTTGCTACCAATGAACCTGGTGAGTTATGTATTAAAGGCCCACAAGTCATGGTTGGTTATTATAATCGTCCGGAGGCTACGGCTGAAATATTACAAGATGGTTGGTTAGCAACCGGCGATATCGCTCGAATGGATGAACGCGGTTATATTTTTATTGTCGATCGCAAAAAAGACATGATCTTAGTTTCAGGCTTTAATGTTTTTCCAAATGAAATTGAAGAGGTGGTTGCCATGATTGACGATGTCATTGAAGTTGCCGCCATTGGTGTGCCTTGTGAGAAAACGGGTGAAAAAGTGAAACTATTTTTAGCCACTAAAAGTGGCGAACTAAATGAAGAAGCAATAGTGGCCCACTGTCGAGAAAACTTAACCTCATATAAAGTACCTCGTGAATTTGAACTGAGAGGTGAGTTACCAAAAACAAATGTAGGTAAAATATTAAGAAAGGAATTAAGAGCTTAATGTTAAACATATATGCAGGTAAGAATGCATTAAAAACAATAGAACAAAAGGGTTTTAAGCCTGAGCTTTTTTCTTCTTTTTTAGGCGCCAGTGGAGGCCCTAAATGGTTTGTCTTGTCGGGTCTTGATAAGTATTTATTTGGTAAGTTTTTTGCTGGTCGTACAGAGCCTTTAAATGTAATTGGTTCAAGTATTGGCTCTTTTCGCGCCGCGTGTTTTTGCCAAGATAAACCTGTGGAGGCAATCAATCGCTTTATCGATGCTTATCTGGCGATAGCTTACGAAGGTCGACCTACCCCAGAGAAGGTGACACAAAGCAGTATACCTATAATAAAGGCGATTTTAGGTGACGACCAAGAAGGAGTTGGGCAAATTGTTAACAACGAATTGTTTAAAGCGCATTTTATCGTGGCTAAATCACATGGTTTAGTGGCAAAAGAAAATAAATATTTGCAACTATTAGGCTTGCTAAAAAGCTTTGCCTTCAATGCCCTTAGTCGTTCACTTTTAACAGGGCAATATCAAAGGTTTATTTTCCAACAAAGTGGTAGTGATTTAGCTATTTTTGATCCTGATGATTTTAATACTAAAAAGGTTGCACTAAGCCCTGAGAATCTCGAAGATGCCTTGTTAGCATCGGGATGTATTCCGCTTGTAATGGCAGGTATTAAAGATATTAATGGTGCAGAAAACGGCATGTATCGCGATGGCGGTATCATCGATTATCACTTTGATTTTAGTATTAAAAACTCAGGCCTTACTTTGTATCCTCATTTTAGTTCGACTGTTAAACCCGGGTGGTTCGATAAAGGGTTAAAACGAAGTTTTAGAGCGGAACATTATGATAATACGGTTTTACTTTGCCCTTCAGATGAGTTTATTCAGTCATTACCTTACAGCAAAATAAGTGATCGCAAAGATTTTGAAGTGATGACGGATAAAAATAGAGTTGAGTATTGGAAAAGTATCATCAGCCGCTCTGATGAATTGGCTGATGATTTTTCAGACTTTATTAATAAACAGGACTTTTCTCGGATAAAACCGATTGAAGAACTACAATAATTCGCAAGTGATAAGATGCACAGAACCGTTTTTCTCATGGTAATCCTGTGGCCATTAACCGAGGCAAAACTATTGTTAACTCGGCTATATATTCTTATTTTAGCTATCTTATCAAGGTATCTTCACCAAAAATATCAAAACAAATCAGTGTTTTGAAACAAAAAGGTAATAACCATTGGGCTATTACCTTTTCATTTTGTTAACTAGCTTAATTTGAAACGTTAAGTTAGCGCTAACTTAACCTATATGACGCTAAAAAACTCGACAGGATAAGTTGCTGTGACTGATTTGACATTATAGTTCAAACAACATCTTTTTTAGATAACACATTCAGCTCATTCGGTTTCTCTAACCGGCGAAAATATGGTGAGACTAATCGCCGCCACGAAAGTGTAAACCCGGTATAAACTAAAAAGCATGCAGCTAAAGATGCCAAACCAGCAATTGTTTGTCCAATAACTCCAAAATATTCGCCAGTATGAAGGTATCGCGCAACATCCCATGCTTGGGAGGCCTTCGACCAATCTGATCCTCGTGTAACTTTCACTACATTAGCAGTATCATTATCAAGAAATAGAGCATAAGCCTCGACAG
>CAWVWK010000077.1:0-11697 GCA_963933725.1 uncultured Colwellia sp. | reverse complement strand
CTAAACAAGAACATATACTTCCCGAAATGAAGGTTTTCTCTTTTCTCAGTCGTTTGCTATTTAATCATTGCTAAATGTTATTTTAAAATTTGATTTTACCTATTAATATATCTTTAAACATCACCCAATCCCCAATTAAGCTATACAAAGGGTAAGTAAAGGTTGCTGGTCTATTTCGCTCGAAAATAAAGTGTCCCACCCAGGCAAATCCATAGCCTATAAGCGGAATAAAAAACAGTAACTTAAATTGCGCGGTGCTAGCACTATATAACGTTAGTAATAATATAAATAAGGAGCCTAAAAAATGTAATCTACGACAAGTTTTATGTTGATGTTGGCTTAAATAAAACGGATAAAACGCATCAAAACTACTATATTCTTTGTTCATGTTGTGCCTTTATAGAGTGAAACTAAAAAGAGGATTTAAATATACTGATGATTAAACTAGGAATTAACCCAAGCAAGAGCTTCTGCTTCATCTTCAAAATACTTTACTTCACCGGATAAAAACCAGCTACCTAATTTGGCAGCCATTTCTTGCCAGTTCTTATTCCCATAAAGCGCAATATGTCTAAATTGATTACCGTGTTTTAAGCCGATTTTCAAGTCATCCCATGCAGCCCTAAGCTCCCAACCCTTAAGCTCAGTAGCATCAAGAAATACATTAATATGTGGGTCTGTAACATTTTCTAAGGCGGCGTCTAATAAAGGTGTTATCAGCTCATAATCTTGATGCGTTAATGTCCCGATCGCTTTTAAAGATAAGAAAAAATTATTTTCGACCCTTTCAATGCCAACCGATAAACCATGCTTTTGTATACCCATAAATAATCCTTTTAATAATAGAGGTTGTTAACCTTAGTGTGAATGTTCATTTACGCAAATACTGATAATAAGAATATTCCTAATTCAAATTTAATCAAGAGCTTTGCCGATAATTATTAGGGGTTGTATTAGTCCATCGTTTAAAAGCATGGATGAAACTAGCTGCTTCACTGTATCCAAGTTTGAATGAAATTTGCTCAATCGTTAATCGGGTATCCCCAAGTAATTGTTTCGATTTTTCACACAGTACCTCGTTTACTAATTTCTGAAACGATGTACCTTGACTGCTAAGTTTACGCCTAATTGTACGTGGTGTTGTGTTGTGTAAACTAGCAATAACAGATAAATTTGGCATTTCGTTATGATTGATGATGTGGTCTCTTATTATTTTTTCAAAACCAGAGTAACCAACAAAAGCAATTTCTTGAGCTTTACATTGCTCTTCAAGTAGCTGTTTTGTTAATGCATTCGCTTGCGGTAACTTAAGCATTAAATACTTTTCATCAAATAAAATCTCATTGTAAGGCATGTCAAATAATACAGGACACTCATACAAAGTTTCATAGATTTTGATAGAAGATGGACAAGGGAAATCAAAATGGATTGTTTTAGGTTTATGTCCTGCCACTGATCGAGGAAAAATATCTCGGGTTGATAGAAAGGCAAACGAGAAATCCCGCTCAATGTAGAACTGCCTTAAAGAGCCAAGCTGGTATATATCTTTAAAACGTAATATGGCATTGCCTTTTTCTTTGATGAAGTTAACATTAAAATGCGTATACGCAAGCCGAATATATTTAAGGAAAAAATCAATCGCTTCATTCACATTTTCACTTGCAGTAGCACCTAAACCTATATGACCAAAAGCGCTTACTCGATAAAGTTGCCCTGCTTTAAAACCTAAGTTTGCGTCTGCTATTTTCTCTTTTAGTAATGCAGTGAAATTATACTCTTGTTGAAAGCTTATTTGTGCATTAGGATCTTCCAGTAATTTTTCATGTATACCAACTTCGCTTAATAAAGGCTTAGGATCGATTTGATAGTTATTTAACAATTTAACTAATAAGCTAATGCCCATAATAGATTGTGAACTTGTACTATTCTTAACTTTAATCAATGTCATGAAATTCTAATACTCTTAGATAGGTAAATGCATTACCTGTCCGAAATTATCAATTATTGGGTCAATTAAATCATAAAAGTGGCCGAATGTTTAGTTTAATATGGCTATATGATTTTAATAGGACTATAAGCAATTCTAAAATCACAATTATAAATAACCAGATAAATACAATTAAGTGAGTAAACATGAAGCGTTGGAATGGTTGGGGCGATGAAAAGAATAATTTTAATTTTAAACTAACGCCTGTCGCCAAAAAATATATAGAAAATATAACGGGTACAAATCAACATTTAGCGCAGGCCTCTCTTGATGAAGTAATTAACAAGGTCCCGCAAAGTAAAGCCCCTGCGCACCCGTTAATCAATACTGATCCTGAGGTGAGGATTCGTCATAGCCGCGGACAAAGTATTCCTGATTGGATAGCGATGAAAAGTGGTGAATTTGGAACTTTTACTGATGGGGTTGCCTTCCCTGAAAATACAGAACAAGTAAAGGCTTTACTTGCGTTAGCAAAAGAGCAAAACTTCATTGTTATCCCATATGGGGGTGGAACATCTGTTTGTGGTCATATTAACCCTGAAAATTCAGATGCGAAAGCCATTATCAGTGTTTCTATGGCTAAGATGAACAAATTAATGGCTATAGACAAAGAAAGTCAAATTGCTACATTTGGTGCTGGTACTTTAGGTCCTGATATCGAAAAGCAATTAGCGGAACACGGCTTTACATTAGGCCATTTCCCCCAGTCATGGGAACTTTCAACCATTGGTGGTTGGGTTGCAAGCCGCTCTAGTGGCCAGCAATCACTTCGTTATGGACGCATTGAAAAAATGTTTGCCGGCGGGAAAATTGAAACACTTCAAGGAACCTTGGATATACCGACTTTTCCTGCCTCTTCTGCTGGGCCAGATATTCGCGAAATAATTTTAGGCAGTGAAGGACGTATAGGAATCATTACGGAAGTTAAAGTTAGGATTACCAAAATTTCAGAACACGAAAGCTTTCATGTCGCTTTTTTCCCTAGTTGGGAAATTGGTATAGCAGCAACAAGAAATATTGTTCAAAGTGGTGTACAGCTTTCAATGATGCGTTTAAGTAATGCTAAAGAAACCAGTTCGCATTTAAAACTAGCAGGACATGAACGGGCTGTTTCACTTATGGAAAAATACTTAAAGTTTAGAGGATGTGGTGAAGGAAAAACCATGTTTACTTATGGCATTACAGGCACAAAATTACAATGTAAATCTGCTTTAAAACAGGTAAAGCAACTAATATCTACTGATAAAGGTATTAATATAGGCACTGTGTTAGGTAAACATTGGGAGCACAGTCGCTTTCGTAGTCCATACTTAAGGGAAGGTTTATGGGAGGTTGGCTTAGCTGTAGATACGATGGAAACATGTGTCGATTGGCCAAGTGTTCCTTGCACCGTTAAACAAATGGAAGCAGATATTGGGTCAGCTTTACATGGCTATTTAGATACAGACTTAAAAAAAATTAATGAAAATATACATGTATTTACCCATTTATCGCACTTTTATGGTCAAGGGTGCAGCGTTTATACGACTTATGTATTTAGAATGGGTGATAACTATAAAGAAGCTATGTCACGTTGGGAAAAGTTAAAAGCAGCAGGAGCAAAAGCAATCGTTAACAATGGCGGTACGATCAGTCATCAACATGGTGTGGGCACAGACCACAAACCTTATTTAAGTGCAGAAAAAGGTGAATTGGGCATAAGGACTATTCAAGGCTTGTGTAAAGCCTTTGACCCAGAAAAACGTATGAACCCTGGTAAACTAGTTGATTAAAGAGATATTGGCAATGCAAGGCAATCAAATAAAACCTCCCCTTAGCTTTAGTGACAAAAAATCACTAATTCAATGGAGTAAACAAAATCCAGACTTTCAATGGGACATCATTGTAATTGGCGGCGGTATTGTCGGTGCTGGTGTTTTAAGAGAAGCTAGCAAAAAAGGCTTAAATGCCCTTCTTATCGAGCAACAAGACTTTTCATGGGGCACTTCAAGTAGATCTTCAAAGATGGTCCATGGCGGTCTACGTTATATTGCTCAAGGTGATATTAAAATGACCAAGCATTCTTTGACAGAGCGAGAACATTTACTCAAAGAATATCCAGGGTTAATAAGTCGAATGGGTTATTATTTTTTACTTAAAAAAGGAAGATTTCCTGGTCGCTTTGTTATGTCTTTACTCCTTAAAATATATGACAGTCTTGCTGGAATTAGTGACAATCGATATGTTCATAACAAACAGCTCTCTATGTTATTCCCTTCCCTTAAAACTGAAGATTTAAATGGTGCTTGCTACTATACAGATACCGCTGTTGATGACTCTCGCTTAGTGTTAAGAGTATTAAGTGAAGCAAAAGCTTTCGGTGGGCACATCGTTAACTATCTTAAGGCTGATGGCTTACACCACTGTGAAGAAACTCACAAAGTCTCTGGCGTTGTCGTTAATGATGCACTATTAAAACAAGAAGACGAGAATAGTTCTGCGCAAGTAAAAGTGGCGACGAGACATAACCTTCCCTTAAAAGCGAATGTCGTTGTTAATGCAACTGGCGCATGGGCTGATAACCTTCGAATGAAAGTGATTAATGAGAAACGGGTACGTCCTTTACGGGGTAGCCATATTGTTTTATCAAAACAACAATTACTTGTCCCTGATGCCCTGACTTTAACCCATCCTCAGGACAACAGAGCCGTATTTATTTATCCTTGGCAAAATACCACCGTGGTGGGAACAACTGATTTAGATCATTCCGCTAGCCTAGATCTAGAGCCTAAAATAACGGAAGCTGAAATAGATTATTTACTAGAATTAGTTAATGAAAACTTTAATATAGCTAAACTTAATCGAGACGACATCATTTCAAGCTATGCGGGGGTAAGACCTATTATTGGCTCAGATAAAAGTAAAGACCCTTCTAAAGAACGGCGAGATCATGCGGTTTGGCTTGATAAAGGCTTAATAACGGTTAGTGGTGGTAAGCTTACAACTTTCAAATTGATTGCTCGAGACGTTTTAGAAAAAGCGAGTCCATACTTGAGCAAAAGAATACAGCTTTTAAGTGAACAAGCTAGCCATAAACATGATGAAGAACAATTAACAGAACAACTCTTCTGCTCTAAAAATAGTACAGTGAATAACAGTGAAACTATTCATGATGAACCTTTATGTGATAGCGTTAAATATAATGCTAATGAGCTAATTTATAGTCAAGTTTATAAAAATTTTATCAATAAATATGGGCAACACATGCATAAAGAAATTAAAGAATTTCTTTATGCATGTGAAAAAGAAGAATATACCATGATAGAAAGTTCTTGTTTTTGTTTAGCTGATTGTCGTTGGGCTTTGAGATTTGAATCAGTGGTTCATTTAGATGACTTACTCTTAAGACGAACCCGATTAGGATTAATATTAAATAATGGCGGTGAAGCAATACTCGATAAAGTACAGGTATTGTGTCAGCAGGAATTAAATTGGACAAAAAAACATTGGCAAGAAGAGTTAATTCGCTATCGAAATATTTGGAAAAACAATTATTTTGTTTAACATAAAAGCGAACAATCTAAACTGATTCAAGATAGGCCAGGACTGACTAATAATAAAATAGCATGGAAAAACATGATTCAAACCGTTAAACCTTACCAAAATACAACGAAAGCCACTTACCTGTTAGCTATTGATAACGGTACGCAAAGTATCCGTGCTCTACTATTTGATTTAAAAGGAAGCTTAGTCGCCAAATCTAAAGTAGACATAGAAGCATATTTTTCTCAAGAACCAGGCTGGGCTGAACAAGAGCCAGATTATTACTGGGAGATGTTAGCTAAAGCTTGTCAAAAGCTTTGGCCATTACTTGAAGATTTAGCCATTGATAAAACCCAAATTGCCGGTGTATCTATAACGTGTCAACGCGCTACTATGGTTAATGTAGATATAAATGGAAACGCATTGCGACCCGCAATGGTTTGGTTAGATCAGCGTGAACAAGAAGAATTACCCAAAATGAGTCTTTTCTGGCGTACTCTTTTCACCATTGCCGGTGAAAATTACACTATTGAACACTTTAGAAAACAAGCAAAATCTAATTGGATCAAGGCTAACCAAGAATCTATTTGGAAGGACACTCATAAATATCTTTTTTTATCAGGATTTCAGACTTTTAAGCTCACTGGGCAGTTTGTTGACAGTGTGTCGAGTCAAGTAGGTTATGTTCCCTTTGATTATAAAAAACATAATTGGTGCAAACCTAAAGACTGGCGTTGGCAAGCGATGCCTATCAAACAAAGTATGTTACCGGTACTTGTGCCATGTGGACACTCACTTGGTAAAATCAATAAACAAGCTGCCACTGATACTGGAATCCCTGAAGGATTAACTCTCATATCTTCAGGCTCCGATAAAGCTTGTGAAGTACTTGGCTCTGGTTGTTTAAAACCTTACCAGGGTAGTTTGAGTTATGGGACAACCGCCACTTTTAATACTACTCTGTCAGATTATATAGAAATATCCAAAAGACTTCCTGCATATCCAGCTGCGGTTCCTTATTTATTCAATTCCGAAATAATCGTTCGACGTGGCTATTGGATGGTCAGTTGGTTTAAAAAGCAATTTGGTTTACATGAAGTACAAACAGCAAAAGAAAAAGGCATCGCAACGGAGGCTTTATTTGAAGAGCTGCTTAATGCTGTACCCGCTGGTTCGATGGGACTTATGTTACAGCCTTATTGGAGCCCTGGTATTAAAACACCAGGCCCTGAAGCGAAAGGCGCGATGATAGGTTTTGGTGATGTTCATACGCGTGCTCATATTTACCGAGCGATTATTGAGGGACTGACCTATGCCCTTCGAGAAGGGAAAGAGCTTTCAGAGCGTCGTACTAAAATAAAAATTAAAGATTTAATGGTGTCAGGTGGTGGCTCACAAAGTGATGCGGTAATGCAAATAACAGCTGATATTTTTGCGATGAAAGTTCATCGTCCTCATACTTTTGAAACATCAGGTTTGGGTGCTGCAATTAATACAGCTGTCGGTTTAGGTTTGTATAAGAGCTATGATGAAGCGGTAGAAAAAATGACACATATTGGCGAGTCGTTTGAGCCAGTAGCGGAACATGTTGAGCTATATAACAAACTATTTAATAATGTTTATAAAAAAATGTATAAACAGTTGAATCCGCTTTATAAAGTGATAAAAAATATTACGGGTTATCCTAAATAAAAGTATATAGGGGTTTTAATTAACTTGCCCTCTTAGTTTTCGTGTAATGGCAGGAATGTTTGTATATTTATCCTCATCGCTTACTTGATCTGGGTTTATCGAATTAACAAAAGACAGTGTTTCTCCCAAGTAATCTACTTGCTCTTTTTCTTCAAAAGGATTCACATAAAGTGTTTTATGAGCATTTTTATGTTTGAATTTTTGTACCGTTTCATCCGACTCAATGCCTGATGCGATAATCAGCACAACAACTTCAGATGACAGGTTTTCATTTTGAGTAAAACCAGGCACGACTAGCACAGACTTATTGGTTACTTTTCGTTGTACTTGCTCCATTAAACCATTATAAGTAGAAAGTTTTGGCTCGTTTCGACAAAACAGTTGAATAATAACCCCTTTTGCAGTTTCTATATTCGCTGTAGAAACTAAAGGATTATTCATCGCTTGTTCTAGTGCATCAAATGCATCGTCTTCACAATCTGCCTTTCCTACACCTAAAATAGACTGTCCCTCGTAAGATAAAATACGCGAAAAGTCATTTTTATCGATATTAACATGCCCTGTTTGGGTCAGCATTTGAGTTAAGGAAATGAGTAGATTCTTCAAAATTTCATTACTTTCATTGAAAGCACTCAATAAACCAATGGTTTCTCCGAGCCCTTCAAGTAGTAAATCGTTCGACAAGGTAATATAAGCGTGCACACTTGATTTAATTTGATCTATACCAGAAAGTGCGATATCTGTTCGTAATTTTCCCTCTGTTATAAATGGCGCTGTAACAATCGCTAAACAACTAATATCAAATTCTCTCGCTAACTTGGCGATATATGGGCTTGCTCCCGTTCCTGTCCCCCCACCAAAACCTGCTGTAATAATTATAATATCACTTGATTTAATGGTATTTTTTAATAGCTCTTCACTTTCTTGAGCTGCTTGTAGCCCTATTTTGGGGTCTGAACCAGCACCATAGCCTTGGGTTAACTCTTGCCCTATTAATATCTTACTACCGACCTGTATTTGATTTAAAGCTGCAAGGTCTGTATTTACGGCAATAAGGTTAACCTGATCAGATAATTTATTCTGCTCAAGCATATGTACCGTATTGCAACCACAACCACCAACACCAATAACTGATATGACAATTTCAGGGTTTCCATTGATTAATTCTTTCATCCATTTTTCCTATCTCTGTTGCCTACAAAAATTTATTAGATACAAGTATTTTTTAAGTCATATTCAATCCAAATATCATCTTAATAAATTATGCAAATACGTAAATCACCTAATCTATATGCATCTTAAGTTGTTATTAATGATCAATTATTGATCTTCATTATAAGGATCAATTCTAAAATCTGCCACTTAATTTATAACTCTAGTGGTAGAAAATATTTTCCATAATAAAAAGTATTAAAACTTAATATTTATTTTAATTTTAAATTTATATATCCACCTTAAAAATATACTTAAAAAGTAGTGATGACTTACACACGTGCTATTTTTAGTGCATGGACATCTAAATAAGGGTTACCAGAGTTACCAAAGAAAAAAGCAAAGGGTTATCAGGGTTATAAATAAATTGACATTTAGGGTTGTTAGGGTTATTCTTTTTTAAAATTAATTAATCCCCTTAAAAGAGCGAATAAAATGAATTACAGCATCGTTTTTACACAACCAGACAAAGAACAAATATATGATGTGAGTGTCCCTGATTTACCGGGATGTTCGATAAGATCTAAATCTATTGATGAAGGAATGGATTTGATCGAAAGGTCGATAAAATCACATTTAGAAATATTGGCTGAATATGGCGAGAAAATTCCAAATGCCCTATCACTAGAAGAACAAAGAAATAATTTTGCCTTAAATAATCCTTATACTTATCAAAAAGCGTTTTGGGCACTCATTTCTATTGATATAAGTATGTATTTAGGTAGAAGCCATAAAATTAATGTCACCCTACCTGAGTTATTAATCAAACAAATCGATGAAAATGTAACAACTAACAAACAATACAAAACGCGATCTGGTTTTATTGCTAGTGCTTGTTTAGCGTTACTTAAATAATAAAGTTATGACTATAAATGTACAAAATACTCACAATACGATTTTTTGACTTTCATATAGCTATCTAAATTAATGGCTCTAATCTTTAACAAATGTTTGTTTTAACATGTATAAAAGATGGTATTTACTTACATTTTTAAATAATATAATTGAAAGGAATATGATGCATATATCCTTATAAATTATTGAACTTAATTTTAAGTTACACCGTATTAAGATTCTTAAATATATGCTTGGTGATTGATTCTAAAACTGTCATGATAGTTAGTATATCTAAACAACTTTAGCGTTACATACATACTAACTTATAAGCCAACACAAGGAACCCTTATGGCTAGATTGCCTTTATCCTCGCCCATCCTTACCTTTATTTTTCTTTTAATAGCAAACCCTACTCATGGAAAAGGTACAAAAATAGATATCGCATCGGAAAGTAATTTTCATAACGTTTCATTTGAGCTGTTTGGCGATTTAATATTTTATCCAGAGAAAAAAGCAACCGCATTAGTAAAACCTATTAATCATGCACTTGTTCCCGCTCAAATTTCTGCGCAAGTAAGTCATGTTAATGTGTTAATAGGAGAAAAAGTCAAATCAGGCCAAGTGCTTGTCAATTTGGATTGCCAAGATAAAGACATTGCTTTAGCAAGACAAGAGTCACAGTATGCGTTGAGCCAAGCTAAACTTGAATTTGCACAACGTAATTATGACCGCTCACTACAGTTGAAAAAAAATAAAAATATTGGTGAAGCAGATATTGATGCAAGTAAGGTTGAGGTTACTATTGCAAAAGAAACGGTTGCCCATGTTTTACTTGATAGAGAGTCAGCCAGCTTGTCTGTGTCTAGATGTAAGATATTGGCTCCGTTTGACGGTGTAGTAACTCAACGTATGATCAGCGAAGGTGATTTCGTAAATGTTGGACAAGGCATAATTCAGGTTTTGCAATTAAACAACCTTGAAGTTGAAGCACAAATTCCTCTAAAACAATTAAAAGATTTTCAACAAGCTAGTAAATATTACTTTATTAATGGTTTAAATCAAACTCCTTTAAAACTGAACAACATTGTTGATTTTATTGCAATGAATAGCCAATCAATAATTGTTACTTTCAGCACATTTAATGACAACAATAACGCAATTAATAAAACACCAAAAAACAATACCGCAAAATTAGTGGCAGGCTTAAACGGTATGGTAGGTTGGCATAGCAAACAAGGATTTTTACCAGCTCATCTTTTAACACAACGTAATGGTCAGTATGGTATTTTTATTATTGAAAGTGACAAAAGCAATAAACAAAAGGTTGCTAAATTTATCCCGATCCCCCAAGCACAAGAAGGACGGCCATTTAACCTTGAGATGCCTAAAGATACACAGGTTATTGTAGATGGTAGACACCGTGTTAATGATAAGGCTTTAGTACAAATAAACTCTGCAAGCGAAAAGAGTTTAAGCGTCAGTGAGAAAAGAGATTAACATGCTTATTAAGTTAATAAAAAATCATGTTTTTACCAATTTAAGTTTTGCTTTAGTTCTTTTGATTGGTTTTGTTAGTTATAAAAACCTTCCTCGTGAGCAAGAGCCAACTGTAAACTTTAATTGGATACAAGTAACAACAATATACCCAGGAGCATCTGCTGAAGATGTAGAGCAAAAAGTTACTTTACCTATGGAAGAAGCCATAGAAAAACTTCAAGATATGAAGTTTGTTTCGAGTAACTCTCGTGAAAGTATTTCAAGTATATTAATACGATTTCAAGATGTTGGGGAGCGTGTTTTTGATAAGCGCGTATCAGACTTACGTCGTGAAATACAAAATGTTGAAGATAAACTCCCCATTGAAGTAGAGCGGCCATTAATTTATGAAATCACTTCATCTAATGCTTTTCCAAGTGCAACGGTATTAGTTCATGCGGCTGCTAATGATGAAAACCTTCGAGAGAAAGCACGTTCTGTAGAGCGTGATTTAGCTCGTATTGAAGGCGTAGATCGAGTACAAGCTACAGCATTACATGAGCCTGAAATTCAAATCCGCTTTGATGTAAATAAATTACAAACATTAGGCTTGTCCCCACTAGATATTACCGACACCGTCAGGATGTTCTTTAAAGATATTTCTGCTGGCTCTGCTAACATTGCTAAAGAACGCTGGTTAGTTCGTGTTGATGGTACAACGGTAGAGCCAAGTGTCATCGCAAATTTACCTATAATGAGTCCTAATTTATTACACCAAATACGCGTTGGAGAGGTTGCCACCGTTTCAAGAGCCAGAGCGAAGGCTGATAAACTGGTTAGTTATCAAGGTAGGCCAGCTGTTATGTTGGCAATAATGAAAAGGGAAAAATCCAATACTTTAGAACTTGTCCAAAAAATTAATGATTATATAAACGAAAAAAATAGTAATGCCGACGGATTATCTGTCATCG
>CAWVWK010000076.1:0-11857 GCA_963933725.1 uncultured Colwellia sp. | reverse complement strand
CTGAACTATCTGTATGAAGAATAACGGTTAAACCATTGTCTAAAACAAATTTTTGGTAAGGGATTGTTGTTTTCCCTACTTCAGCTTTAATTGTTTCAACTAAGCTAATTCCCGCAGGTAAGGTAGGCTCAGGTGTGGCCACTTGTGTGGTTTGGCCACAAGCCGCTAAGCAACTAATAAGTAAAGGTATGCTCCATTTTTTCAAAGTACTCTCCTAGTAACATTATTTGTATGTTGACGGGTGGTATAACATCACCCGGTATGTTTATGTCGACGCTAAATAAATATGGCACAATAGATACAACGACATTGTTATGTTAACACCGCATTAGCATGAAAAATACTAACAAAAATAATTAAAACCCTGATAAGCATTAAGTATTCAATTGATAGGTATAAGTTATTAACCCATATAGATTTTTAATATTTATCGTAACCTGTTAACTTATTTGTGATACATTGCTTTTTACACTTTTAGGTCACTATAATGCTTATTTTCAGGAATAACCTATGCATTATGCTGACTAAAAATTTTCATCAAGGAAATGCTTTATGTTACTAACATATTCTAAAACTAAACTTTGTTTGCTCGCATCATCGTTAATGCTTATTACAGCATGTGGTAATCAATCAAAAGAAGAAAAAAACATGGTCGAACTATCAGCACCTGTTGCAAAAAAAATACCCCATGAAATGACTATTCATGAAGACACTCGAATCGATAATTACTATTGGATGCGTGATGATACTCGAACTGATCCGGAGATTTTAGCGCACCTAGAAGCTGAAAATAATTATATTGATGCAAAGCTCAAGCATACAGAAACGATGCAAGAGGAAATTTTTCAAGAGATTAAAAGTCGCATTGAAAAGGATGATAACTCGGTGCCAACGAAACAAGGGAATTATTATTATTCTCGTCAAATGCAGGGCGAAAACGAGTACCCAATTCATGTAAGATCTACAGATTTTAAAGGTAGCAATCTTGAAGTATTACTTGATGTAAATGTATTAGCTAAAACACATGAATATTATAGTGCGACAGGTCTTAGAGTTAGTCCTGATTCAAAGATTCTTGCCTATGGTGAAGATACTCTAAGTCGCCGTATTTATTCGATACTGTTTAAAGATTTAGAAACAGGGAATTTATTAGTCGATAAGCTTGATGGAACGAATGGTTCTATCCAGTGGGGAAATGATAATAAAACGGTTTATTACATCAAAAAAGATCCTCAAACACTTTTGGGTAATAAAGTCTTTCGTCATACATTAGGCACAGCACAGGCTGATGACCAAATGATTTATGAAGAAAAAGATAACACCTATTTTATGGGGTTGAGCAAATCTAAAGATGGCAGCAGTATCTTTATTTGGCATTCCAGTACAGAAGCTAGTGGTATATCAGTTATTGACGCGAATAACCCTAAAGATATGCCAATGAGATTTATAGCGCGTGAAAAGTCTCATGAATACTCTATTTCAAAACTCAATGATTGGTTCTACATTAACACTAATTGGCAAGCAACTAACTTTCGCTTAATGAAGGTTCATAAAAACAACCTTGGTGATAAAACTAAGTGGCAAGATGTTATTGCGGCTAATGATGCAGTGAAGTTAGAAGACTATGAGTTATTCAGCGACCATTTAGTTTATCAACAACGTGAAAATGGCGTGAGTCGTGTAACTATTCGTGAATTATCAACAGGTAATGAGCATCAGTTAAGCTTTAATGATTCAGCCTATAGCTTGAACTTATACGGTAATAATGAATTAGATAACCCAGCTTTAAGGCTTTATTACACAAGCTTTACAACCCCAGGCACGCATTACGATATTGACTTAAAAAGTTTTAATAAAGATCAATTAAAGCAAACTAAAGTGTTAGGCGGTTTTGATAGTAAAAACTATGCTTCTGAGCGTATTTTTATTCAAGCGCGTGATGGTAAAAAAGTGCCGGTATCTATTGTCTATCATAAAGATAAGTTCAAGAAAGACGGTACAAATCCATTATTCCAATATGCTTATGGTTCATACGGTTCGACAATCGATCCGTACTTTTCAGTTAGCCGTCTAAGTTTACTCGATCGTGGTTTTGTCTTCGCTTTAGCCCATATCCGCGGCTCTGAAATGCTGGGTCGACCATGGTATGAAGACGGAAAAAAACTTAATAAAAAGAATACATTTACTGATTTTATTGATGTGACTAAAGCATTAACTGCTCAAGGTTATGGCGATGAAAAAAATGTATTCGCGGTTGGCGGAAGCGCTGGTGGCCTGTTAATGGGAGCTGTGATGAATATGGCGCCTGAATTATATAACGGTATTGCAGCTGCTGTTCCATTTGTTGATGTTGTAACGACTATGTTAGATGAGAGCATTCCGCTTACCACGAATGAATTTAAAGAGTGGGGTAATCCAAAAGATAAGCAGTATTATGATTATATGTTGTCTTATTCGCCTTATGACCAAGTAAAAGCACAAGATTATCCTAACGTGCTTGTGACGACAGGGTTACACGATTCGCAAGTTCAATACTTTGAACCAATGAAGTGGGTGGCTAAGTTGCGTGAATATAAAACGGATGACAACGTGTTGGTTTTTAAGACCGATATGGAAGCTGGGCATGGTGGCGCATCTGGTCGCTTCAAACGTATTCACGAAACAGCTTTAGAGTATAGTTTCTTTATTGATTTAATTAAATAGCCCAGCCTAGCGCAGCTTAGGTTTAACCATAACTTTAAATAGAACGCCCTCTCTTTGGTTCAAAAGAGAGGGCGTTTTTTTGTTATGGAGAAAGATAACATCAAATAAAAATTTATGATCACAATGTGTCGATGGCTAAATTCTAGCCATTTAAGCCCAGCCTAACCAATAAAGCTAAGCAATAAATAAATCGCTAATACTATCGCTACCCACATTGCCATTCGGCTTGCAGGGTAGCTGCGTGACTGTAATATTCCTGATAGATTATTGTTCTGAGATATGAAGCTCAAACAATTATCCAAATTAGCCATAAAACTTGTCCGTACGGCTTTGTCTATTTTCCAAATGACAGACCAAAACTTACTCAATATGGCAGGAAAAAAACGTCGATAAAACCAGTCAGCATCAAGTGTTATGGTTAAGGTTCGCTTCATGTATGGCAGCATGATAAAAAATGCAAAACCGGAGAAGAGCAATAACTGTAACATATGAACAACATGCATAACGGTATAAGGTTTATAAGTAACCTCGTATGGTAACATGGCATATAAATATTCAGGCCATATACCTAAACCGATACAAATGGCCGCGAAAAGAATCATTGCAAGTCGCATACTCCACGGTGGATCTGGCGGACGTAATCCAGAGTCTTTTTGATAAAAAACAAACCAAGGGAATTTTATACCAGCATGAAGAAAAACTCCGGCAGAGGCTGCCATCAAAAAGAACCAAACAGCTGTTAAACTGCCATCTGCCGCCGCCTGGCTTATCATAGATTTACTGATGAACCCTGATGTTAATGGAAATGATGAAATTGAAAGTGCGCCAATAATCCCACAAAAAGCAGTTAAGGGCATACTTTGAAACAACCCACCAAGATCTGTACATTTTCGTTTTCCTGTCATGTAAAGCACAGAGCCAGCAGACATTAATAACAAGGCTTTATATATAATGTGTGTAAATGCGTGTGCAGCAACACCATTTAAGGCCATGTCAGTACCAATGCCTATACCGGTGATCATAAACCCAACTTGATTGACGATACTGTAAGCAAGGATACGGCGCATATCATTTTCTAGTAGGGCATAGATGATACCGTAGAAAATCATGAATATACCGATATAAATTAGAATCTCAGTACCTGGAAAACCACGTAATAAAACGTATACTGCTGTTTTTGTGGTGAAGGCTGAAAGGAATACTGCTCCAGAAAAAGAAGCTTCGGGGTATGCATCTGATAACCAGGCAGATAATGGTGGTGCAGCAGCGTTAATTAAAAAGCCTAACAAAATTAGAATAGTGCCGAAAGAGTTTGGCTGCATTGCAGAAAATTCTGTTGAACCGGTATTTAATGTGTGCGCTAAAATGCCCACTAATAATAAAGTACCACCAAAGACGTGAACGAGAAAATATCGTAGAGAAATAGCTAGAGAAGCTTTACTGCGAGCAGAAAGAATAACTAACGTTGAAGCTACAGCCATTATTTCCCAGAAGATAAATAAACTAATGAGGTCACCGGCAAATACAGCACCAATAGCGCTACCTGCATAGGCAAATACCGCAATGAGCTCTAAAACACTTTTTTGTTTTAACGCAAACAAGCTACCACCAAATGTCATTATGGCAAAAACGGTAGCGAATAAGCGACTCAAAGCATCACTTCGAACAAGTGTTAATTGATAATCAAAAAATGTATATATACCAAATGAACCGTTAGGTACATTCCAAATAAAGTAAAGTGTTAAAAGTGGTAATCCGAGTGTGAGCACCGGTTTAAACTTTTGGCTTAAGAAAGGAAGAAATAAAGCGCCAAAAAGTAATATCAAACCCGGCGGAAAGCTACTCATCATCATAATAACTATCCTTACGTTTTAAAAATATACCCAGTGCTTTAGCAAAAAGTACCATAGCAATACAACTTAAAAGCCCGAACCATGAATAAAACCCAAAGGTACCGTCGATACCAAAGTAAGGATGTGCGTGTACTAAAAAATCAGCTGATATCAATAACAATAAAATGCCTAGACCAATGCACCAAAGCAGAAAAATAGTTTTTTTTCTAACGAGCCAATGTTTTTCATTTTCATTATTATTTTGCATAAATGACATCTCGTGTTTCAAGTACTGAAACCGCCAACTCATATAAAGGTTGCGGGTAAATAAATAAAATTAAACAGCCCAAAGTAGCAACACCTATCGCTATTAGTGAAGCAGTAGGAGCTTCCTTAATTTGCTCTTTTCTTAGAGAGGTTCCCGCCTCATATGCATTGTGCGGTGGTTGTGTAGGGAAAAATGCGTAAAAAGGTATAGGTAATAGGTATACTGCATTAAGTAACGAGCTAATCATTAAAACAGACATGATGATAAATTGTTCGGTTTCTAGGGTACCCATTAATAAATACCATTTACTCCAAACACCACCTGTAGGAGGTAAGCCGATAAGACAAAGCGTAGCAACAAAGAATGCAATCATGGTAAATGGCATTTGCCTACCAATACCTTGCATCTCACTTATTTTAGATTTATTCAGGGTAACTAAAATAGCACCAGCACAGAAGAATAAGGTTATTTTGCCAAAAGCATGCATCGCAATATGCATTGAGCTACCAATAACTCCAGAGGAGGTTGCTATTAAGGCACCTATTGTTACATAGCCTAGTTGACTTATGGTGGAGTAAGCCAGCCTTGCTTTTAAATTATCATGTCGCATTGCTACTATGGAAGCGAGCAAAACAGTAGCTCCTGCTAAATAAAGTAAATATTGTGTTGTCGGTAAAACGGCCAATAAATCTAAACCAAAAATAAAAAAACAGACTTTCAATATCGTAAATACACCCGCTTTAACGACGGCCACAGCATGTAACAGAGAGCTTACCGGAGTTGGCGCAACCATCGCTGCAGGTAGCCAACGATGAAATGGCATAATAGCCGCTTTACCGATACCAAAAATAAATAATACTAACAAAGTACCCGCAAGCACTTTATCCACATCATCAGCGAAAACGCCATTAGGCTTAAAGTCTAATGTGCCAGCTACAAACCAAGTACTCGTGATAGCAAGTAAAAAGAAAACAATTGATGTTGTTAATAAAATACCAAGGTAGATACGGCCGCCTTGTTTGGCTTTATCAGTACCCGCGTGAGTTACCAATGGGTAGGTGGATAGTGTTAAAACCTCATAAAATATGAATAAAGTGAAAAGGTTTGCTGAAAACGCAAGCCCCATCACAGCGCTAATGGCAATAGCAAAACAAATATAAAAACGTGTCTGATGTTTTTCACGATGTTTGCGCATATAACCAATGGCATAACAGCTAGTTACTAGCCAAAGAAAACTGGCAACGAGCGCAAATAACATGCCTAGTGGCTCGACAGCAAAGCTTATCGATAATCCTGGTAGAAGCTCCCACCATGAAAGCTTGATAGATTCACCAGCTAAGAGTCCTTGATATATATTAACAACTAAATAAAATAAAATGAGACAAGCTGTAATGGTGATACTTTCACGAATGTTAGGTGTTCTTCGTGTTGCTGATATAGCAAAAATAGCCAGAAAAGGAAGGAGAATGGTTAATTGAAGCATGGATGTTAAAGACATATTCATAATACCGCCCCAAATAAACTTTGCGCAGCACCTTCTGCAACTTGAACACTAAGGCGTGTATCTATACCAAAATAAATATTGGCAATAACCAGGATCCAAATAGGGATAAGAAAAATGAGTGGAGCCTCTTTTGCTGTTTCGTCAACATTCAAAGGATCTTTAAAATAAGCGACTTCAACAATACGCCAAACATAAATAACAGCAAGCATTGAACCTATTAAAATAAGAACAGCTACTGGCCACCAGCCTTGCTCAATCAATGCCATGAGTAAATACCATTTACTAATAAAACCAACTGTTAATGGCACACCAATTAAGCTTAACCCCCCGATAACAATAGCGGACATTGTCAGAGGCATTTGACGACCTAAGCCTCGAAGGCTATTAAGTTCAACATTACCGACGCGATAAATGACGGCTGCTAAGGCTAAAAAAATGGCGCTTTTCATCAGCGCATGGTTAAACATGTGCAACAATGTTGCTGTTAGACCCGTTATGGTACTTAAACTAAAGCCTATAATCATATAGCCGATTTGAGCAATACTAGAATAAGCAAAAAGATGCTTAACATTTATTTGGTTAATTGCAGAAATTGAGGCGACAAAAATACCGATTAAACCAAGTGCGATAAAGATTGTTTGCAAAGGAATTGTTGCAAATGAAAAAGACAGACCAAACACAGAAAAAGAAAATCTTATTAATAAATATACGGCAACTTTGGTTGAAGTTGCAGCAAAAAAAGCGGTGACGATAGAGGGGGCGTAAGCATAGGCATTGGGCAGCCATAAATGCAGTGGAAACATAGCCAACTTTAGGCAAACACCAACCATGACAAAAGCAAATGCAACAAAAACTGTACGAGATTGCTCTACACCGACTAAACGGTGTGACAAATCCTGCATATTAAGCGTACCGGTCATTTGATAAAGTAAGCCAATACCAATAAGAATAAAGGTAGCACCGATTGTCCCCATAATTAAATATTGATATGAAGCCCACAGCGCTTGTCTTTTGTTACCCATCGCTATTAAGGCATATGCAGATAGCGAAGATATTTCTAGAAAAACAAATACATTGAAAACATCACCGGTTGCCACAATACCTAACATCCCCGTTAGTGATAAAAGGTATAAAACGTAAAAGTAAGTTTGCTTATCTTTTGAGATTTCTTTGCTAATACTGCTTTGAGCCGCAATTAAAATGACGGTGCTGATACCAGAAATAATTAACAGTAAAAACGCATTAAGTTTATCGATTCTGTATTCTATTCCCCAAGGGGCGTCCCATCCGCCTAGTTCATAGCTAATCAAGCCTGTAGCCATAACTTGTTGTAATAGCAATATACTGATTATAAATGTTAAACCACTGACCAAGAGTGAAAATATCCAAGCTAGTTGACTGCGATGTAAGATTAAACACAAAGGCGAAGCCATTAGGGGGACAACCACCTGTAGAATAGGGAGGTGCGTCATCATGCTTTATGCTCCAATTTACTGTTTAGCTCATCATTATCTTGCTGTTGAATTTCTTCCTCTTCAATGGTGCCGTAAGCTTCTTTAATTCTTATAACGATTGATAAGGCCAGTGCGGTTGTCGAAATACCTACTACAATAGCGGTAAGTATTAGTACATGAGGCAAAGGGTTAGAATATTTTGTAATACTCTCAGCTAAAATAGGAGCTGTACCGCCTTCAACTTTAGCCATGCTGATATAAAAGATAAAAACGGATGTTTGAAAAAGTGTCAATCCGACAACTTTTTTAACTAAATTGGCTTGCGAGATAACGATATATAAACCACACATCATCAAAGCGATGACCACCCAGTAATTAAAAAGGCCCATTAACATTATGATGGTTCCTCATCGTTCGATTTTTTTTTAGTTTGATAAAGTTCACGTCGTCCAGCAAAGTTGAAAAAAATAATAATCATGACGGCCGCAACCGTACAACCCACGCCCCATTCAATTAACAAAATCCCCAAGTGTTGACCTGCAATGGGTGATTTAGCTAAAACATTGTAATCAAAGAATGTCCCACCGTTCATTAGAGAGACAATACCGACGCTGCCATAAAATAGAACTCCTATCGCGGCAATCATTTGAACCCAGCTTTGATTGATTACTTTTCGGGCAGTAGGTAAACCAAATAACATGGCGTATAAAATCATGGCAGCAGCAAAGATGACACCTGCCTGAAAACCACCTCCTGGACCAAAATCACCATGAAACTGAACATAAAGTGCAAATAGTAGGATAAAAGGGATTAACATTTTGCTGACAACACGGATAACTAAATGCTTCTCATGCATCTTGTCATTTATCGAAGAAATAGTGTTGTCGTCTTCTGCTCGGCGGGCAAATGATAAAAGGGTTAATACCCCAATACCTGCAGTAAAGATGACTACTGCTTCACCAAAAGTATCGAATGATCTATAGCTAGCAAGTACAGAAGTTACTATGTTGGGAATACCTATTTCTGCCATTGAATCATTAATATAACGTTGTGAAACGTGCCCATGAATTGGAGCGTCAGCTGCGCCAAAGTGTGGCATATCGAAGGTACCGTAGATTAATAAGCCACCAATTAGTAACACGATAAAGAGTGCAGGATAAGGTTTTTTGTTACTGACCTTCTCTTTTCGCCCCGTCGTCGCGATAACAACTAACATGAGCAAAGTTGAGATACCTGCCCCAACGGAAGCTTCTGTGAAAGCTACATCAACAGCATCCATTGACACAAAAAAACTCGCAGAAAGAAGCCCATAAATACCTAATAACATTGATACAGCGAATAAATCTTTTGTACGAATTATTGCAATAGCAACAATGACTAATAAGGTAAGTAAAATAATATTAATTAAAAATTCGATGTTTTAGTCCTCTAAGTCTTATTTTCTAGACTGCTGACACCTTGAGGTTTTAGACCATTATGGAAAGCTGCTTTTGCTAATACATGACTCGTGGTTGGGCCGATCAACAAGGTTAAAAGTATTATCATGGCTAATTTAGCGAGCACTACAAAATCTGTACTTAACAGCATTAATCCAACCAAAATCATTATGGCGCCTAAAGTATCTGTTACACCTACGGCATGCATACGGGTATAAAAATCAGGAAAGCGTAGTAAGCCTAAACTGCCAGAAATACAAAAAAAACTGCCAATGAGCAAACAAAATCCACTACTTATGGTGATGAAAATATCCATTAAAGCTCCTTCTTTATTGATTCATCGTTATCGGGAGTATGCTTAAATTGGTTTGTATCTGAATAACGCAGTAAGCCAATAATACTGATGAAATTGATGAGCGCATAAACAATGGCAATATCCATAAACTCTGGTCTGCCCATAACAAAGCCTAATAGTGCAATAAGCAATACTGTTTTCGTGCCAAACATGTTAACCGCTAAAATTCGATCGTAGAGGCTTGGGCCGATAATGCCGCGAATAATTGCTAGAATCATGGCGACAAAGAGTGCGAGGGTGGCAGCAATTAACATTAGCGTTCCAATAAAGTGACTCGGCGATCCATTTCACCTGTCTCTAATACTTCAACACCCTGTGAAAGCAGAGCATGTACGATAATTTCATCTTCAATTAAATCTATAGCAATTGTGCCGGGTGTTAATGTGATTGAATTGGCATAGATCACCTTTCCCATATCTGTTTGTTGACTGATTTTAATTTTCTGTAAAGTAGGGGATATGCTCTTATTTCCTAACCAAATGTGCTTAACGACAGTAATATTTGAAAGGATAATTTCTTTACTGAGCCACAGATAAAAGCCCCAAATCTTGAACGTAAGATTCAAAGGTTGGGATTCTTGGTCAACAACTTCCATTTTGAAAACCATTATTAAAATCAGCAAAATTGAAGCAAAACCTAAGGATAAGATTAAGGCGCTATAATGACCAGAGTTAAGAAGCCAAAAGGCGGCTAGGGTGAAGAACAAGCTGGTTGTGTGTTTCATAAAGCCTCAGTAAACGCTATTTTCAGTACAGATTGTGTAAAGAAAATGCCAAATTAGTACCCATGTAAGTAGTACATTAAGTAGAACTACTCAATCCTCTTTTTATAAGATTTCAATTAGATATAGTATCGATGCTAGCACCAATTTTATTTTGTTTCTACCTCTTTAAGTTTGTTTTTCGAACACTTAGAGTGTTTTTTATTCGTTTTGTATATGTTAAGGACGCATCGCTTTATCATGTGCTTAGATAACCTATTATCCTGAGTTAAGGTTGAGTATAATCTCTTCGATTAACCTAAATCAGTAAAGGAAGTAAGATGATTTCGAAAAAAGTAAGAGAGCTATTTGTTTCTTTAATGGAGGCAAGAGAAGACTCAGCTGTCCTTTACGATATAGAAACAGATAGATATTGTGGCTACTTTAATGAAAGTGTGGTCAATAAATATGTAGATTTAGGCTTACTTGAAATTGTCGAGCATAGACAAGGTGAAACTGTCTTATTAATTAACGAGAGAGATGACTTCTTAAGTGGTTTTACTGCAGGTGTTAGAGAAGCAAAACTGGGTAACGACCAATCTTATGCAGATTATAATGCTAACCCTTTTGCTTTTTCTATAGGCTTTGAACACTATCATCACTTAAACAAAAAGCCCAAACAGTTACAAGGTTATATTTGTCATGGTTTTATAAATGATGAAACAGGAGCAGTGCATCTCCAGTAGCAAGTTATGCTAAGCCTAATTAATATGTGATCATTTCTACTTGCTAGAATCGCCAAGTACCTTGTTATTAAATGAAATTGATATAAGGTCATTAATCAACAATAGTAAACTAAGAAACATGCTCTAATAAATTCTTGGCTTGATTTTCCATCGATTTCCTTGCAGCAGACTACTAAAGCTGCATTTTGTTTTGTTACGGTGTCCACTTGCGAAACAGCAGAGCTTACTTCATTGATACCACTAGATTATTCTTGTGTAGCATATTAATGTCTGAAATCGTAGTAACAACTTCTCTTATAGCAACCACCATTTCTTCAAAAAGTTGGCCAGTATTATTAACTAGATCATTGCCTTCATTAACTGCTTTTATCTTATTGATAGCATCAACAATTACTTCAAGCTTTCATCAACTTTACAGGCAATAAACAAGCAAACATTATTTAGTAAGCTCCAACAAAGGAAGGTTTGCTGATCTTGAACATGGTAGGTTAATAATTAATTTATCGGTTACATTTAATTTCAAAATAATCTTAATCTCCTATTGTCTTTTTTCGATATTAGGAGGAGTATAAGAGATGAAATCAACAACAGAGGGTACACTATGAAAATAAATATTTCCGGTCATCATGTTGAAATTACTGAAGGAATTAAGCAATCAGTGGAGAATAAGTTTTCTAAAGTAGCAAAACATTATCCGAGTCTTCAGGCGCTTAGGTCTACTATAACTGTTGAACCTCACCAGCAAAAGGTTGAGGTAGTCACAAATTATGAAGGGGTGAATATTTCCGTAAATGCTGCAGATAAAACACTTTATGCTGCAATAGCAAAAGTTACTAAGAAGCTTGAAGTTGCTCTAGCC
>CAWVWK010000075.1:0-11973 GCA_963933725.1 uncultured Colwellia sp. | reverse complement strand
TTTGTACTTACCCCGTTAACGTATTTAGGTGGTGTATTTTATTCGATAAGTTTACTGCCTGAGTTTTGGCAAGGAGTGTCTCAAGCAAACCCAATTGTGTACATGGTTAATGCATTTAGGTACGGTTTTTTGGGGATATCTGATGTAAGCATTGCGACCGCCTTTATGGTCATAGGCGTATTTATTGTGACTTTATTTGCAATTGCAATGACGTTAATTTCCAAAGGTACAGGGCTACGTACATAGCTTGCTCATTCTTAAGTGAGCTTTGCTAAGCGATACAAAATTATTAAAAGAGTAAAATATGACAGATACAACCTTGGGTGCTTCAAAAGCAATTATTTCGAATCAAGACGGTATTCATGAAAAGCTTGAAAAAATTGTAGAAAAGCACTTTAATCATCCTTTTCAAAAGCCATTTCAAGCTCATACGCAAGAAGCTTTTAATAATGTAAACGCTGTTGTGACAGAGTATTTACGCTTAAATCCGGAGGGTGAAGTGATACTAGACTCATGCTGTGGAGTAGGGCAAAGTACTCGATTACTCGCTGAACGAAACCCTGAAGCCATAGTGGTAGGTGTTGATAAATCAGCCAGTAGAATAGAAAGAAATGTCGAAGGTTTTAATCAAGAGTCTGGTTACCATGCGGATAACTTTCATCTTGTTCGAGCCGATTTAAATGACTTCTATCGTTTGGTTAAAGCGGCAAATTGGCCGATAAAAAAACACTATATTTTATATCCAAACCCATGGCCTAAGTCGAAACATATTCAACGCAGGTGGCATGGTAGCGCTGTTTTTCCTACACTCATTAATATTGGTGAGTCTATTATTTTAAGAAGTAATTGGCGTTTGTATTTAGAAGAGTTCCAGCTAGCCGCCGATATTGCAGGTTTAATAGGAGATATTACCGAAGTTGATGATAAGCAATCGCTAACACCGTTCGAAGCGAAGTATAGGGCAAGCAACCAACAATGTTGGCAACTTGTGGTAAAGCATGCGTGTTATTCATAAAAAAGTTAAGTCAAGGAATAAGCTATAAGCTGTCAAAAGATAAAGTTATAAGTTTAAAGCTGTCAGTTAGACTTATAGCTACCAATTATCCTCTCGAGTAATGCCAACCCATTCAATCTCATGAAAAAATACTGTCGTTCAAAATGACAATTTTCGTATATATCGTTCAATTTTTTGTTTTTATTTAGAGTGTAAACTATGCTCTAAAATGTAATAGCACAATTATATTTGAACGGAAACTTCCTATTTCTTTATAAGACTTTATTAGGTAACAACCCTTACGAATTTCAACCTATCAATGAGACTGTAAAATGATTAAAAGCTCGAAAGCTCACAAAGCCTTAACATATTTAAGTAAACGCAAATATTTATCACTTTCATTAGTTGTATTGAGCGCATTTTTAACAACTGCTGCGAATGGACAGCAAACAGATGAAGAAAGGATTAAAAAGTTAGAACAACGTTTGCTTGATCTTGAGCAGCAAATAGAAGTTCAAAAGCAAGAGGGCTCAAATAAAACCACTCATTCTAAAGCAAAAGCTAATAGCTCAACGAAATTTCCTAAAACTGTACAGCGATCAAGCCATGAGTTTGAAGCGCCCGATAAAAGTATTGTCTTAAGCCATAGTAATACTACCTTACAAATTGGTGGACAAATTTGGTTAGACGCTATTCACAATAATGGTGAAATGACGAATCGTGCGGGCTTTCAAACATCATCAATCGCCTATGAAAAAAATACCAACAAAGACAAGACCTTACTAAGTGCAGGGCAATCAAAATTATCATTTAAAAGTTATACCCCAACTGATTTAGGGGTGATGACTACACGTTTTGAATTTGACATGTTTGATAATGAAGGGGATGCTGCATTTCATTTAACCCACTTATGGGGAGAATTAGGAGGCTTTGGTGCAGGTCAAACATTTAGTGGGTTTATGGATATTAATTCGTTTCCTAATGTTTTGGATTATTGGGGGCCAAATTCTATGGTCTTCACCCGTCAACCTCAGCTTCGTTACAGTACAGTCATAGGCGATACAGGTAAAATCATGTTTACTATTGAAAAGTCATCCAGTGACTTTGCAACACCAAGAGTGCTCCCGCCCGGAATAGATCCCAATGATTATGATGACATTAATGAATTACCAGATATTACGGCATCTTATCTTCATAACGGTGATTTTGGTTACATAAAAACAGCCATCATTTTTCGTAAATTTGGATACGAAACGGCTAACGAGAAAGATACTACTGTAGGCTGGGGGGTTAATGTTTCAGGCTCTGTATCAGTTAATACTGATGATGCAATTAAGTTTCAAGTGGTGCATGGTGAAGGTATAGGTCGCTATTTCAATGACACATGTTGCAACTATTACAGTGATGAAGGCCAAGGCGTTGCTGCAAGTGACGCCACGGGTGGAGTTGATGCCGGTCTTGATGGTAACAATAGTTTAAAAGGAATTCCAATAACGGCTGGTTTTGTCTACTACAACAAACAATGGTCAAAAAAATGGAGTAGCGCGATTGGATACAGTTATTTAGAGGTTGATAATCTTGTTAGTCAAAAAGCAAAATCGATAAAAAATAGTACATACGCCAGTACTAACCTGATTTGGTATCCCGTTTCACAAGTAAAAGCAGGTATAGAACTCCTTTATGGAGACATACAAAGTAGATCAGGCCTTGAGGGGGATGACTTCAGAATTCAAACCTCGGTCGGTTTTAAATATTAACAAGGAATTATAGAATGAAACTCAAAAGTTACGTCGTTATTTGTCTACAAGTTTGTGTCTTATTATGTACTAATCCAGTATGGGGCAAAGCTAGTCAAAAAGTTGAAATACAGAATGCGTTAGATGAAGCATATGTAAAATTTAAGGGGCAAAATCCAGGAAAAAATGCAGATTATATTCCAGCATTAGCCGAAGTTAATTCTAAATTTTTTGGTCTGGCGCTCGTAACAACAGACGGACAAATTTACACTAAAGGCGATGTTGATCAGGCGTTTTCTATACAATCTATTTCCAAAGTCTTTACGTTATCATTAGCGATGGAACAAAAAGGCCCGCAAAATATTCTTGATAAAATAGGTGTTAACGCAACAGGGTTAGCTTTTAATTCAGTTACTGCTATAGAACTAAATAAAGATCGTAGTATAAACCCCCTTGTAAACGCTGGTGCTATGGCCGCCGTGAGCTTACTCGAGGGTAAAGACAAAAAAGCCAAATGGTCTTCACTGTCATCATGGTACAACCAATTTGCGAATCGTAATTTAGGTGTTTTAGAAAATGTCTATAAATCGGAATCAGAAAGTAACGGTCATAATCGAGCTATTGCCGAGTTATTAGTTTCATATGAACGCTTTTATGGTGATGTGAGTGTCAACCTCGATGTTTACACTCGACAATGTTCAGTCGGGGTTACTGCCAAAGACCTCGCTATAATGGCCTCAGTACTGGCTAATAATGGTACACACCCTATCAGCAAGCAACGTTTAATGAGCAGTAAAAATATTAAGCATACATTAGCAGTAATGATGACTGCTGGTCTTTATGAAAATAGCGGAGAATGGGCTTATCAAGTAGGTTTACCTGCTAAAAGCGGTGTAGGTGGAGGGATTATTGCGGTAGCTCCTGGCAAGTTTTCAATTGCTGTCTTCTCACCTCGACTTGATGAAGCTGGAAATAGTGTTCGTGCACAGCAAGCCATTGGGTATATAGCACAAAAACTCAATGTTAATGTGTTTCAATAAAACATTATAAATCAATGGTTAATAAGGGAGGTTGTTGTATTGAAAATAACTAACAATCTAATTTGGTAGTTATTTAAGTGAGCTCCCGAAGTAGTTTACCTATGTAGCTTGCTTCTTTTATCCAGCGGCCTAATACTCGAGCACTAACACCTAAATTTCTAACAGCCTCTGCTACCAGGTAGTTTTGATCCCGAACGAGAGCGATTGCATCTAGTTTGCATTCTTTTGAATAACTTTTACGGTTTTTCATATTTATCTCCAGTTAAGTCTATTATGTCTTAACTGGGGTAGTCGTATAAATTAGACCACGTCACATTTTAAATAAAGCACCCTCGTTAATTAAAAGTTGGGTACTTTTTATTTATCAGCTTAATAATGTATTTAATGTTTAGGTTGTAAATGGTTGTCTTACTTCTTGCTTGTTAACCCTTGCTAAAGATGCGCTTTCTTATTTACAATAACTTCAACAATCTCTTAACAAATTTATCTATGAAAAAATACTTTGATGTTTTCTTAACTTTTTTGAAGCTTGGTTTAACTTCCTTTGGTGGCCCTGTGGCACATATTGCTTATTTTAGAAAAGAATTTGTAGAGCAAAAAAAATGGTTATCTGAACATCAATTCGCTCAATTACTTGCACTTTGTCAGTTCATTCCTGGCCCAGCGAGTAGTCAATTAGGCTTTTGTATTGGTTTATTAAGGGCAGGGGGACTTGGTGCTATTCTGGCTTTTATCGCGTTCACAATGCCCTCTGTTATATTACTCATTTTGTTTGTGGCAAATTTACCGTTGCTGGACGGTAATTTAGGAAAAGCAGCTATTCATGGGTTGAAGTTAGTTGCTTGTGTGGTTGTAACGGATGCTGTGTTGGGTATGTCGAAAAACCTTTGTTCTGATATCCCCCGAAAAGCAATTGCACTTGTTGCCTTAGTTATTTTGCTTATAGCAACATCGGCTTCGATACATCTGGTGGTCGTTTTATTGGCAGCTGTCGTGGGGGGCACCTTACTTCACGATATACCTGTGATAAAAGTTCAAGATCAACTTTCTATTTCATATGGGAGGAAAGTAGGGGTTGTTTTTTTATCACTTTTCACCTTATTACTGATTTTTATTCCGTATTTTGCTTCCGGTAATGCAGATGTAATTTCTGTAGCGAGTGTGTTTTATCAAGCCGGTGCATTAGTATTCGGCGGCGGACATGTAGTACTTCCGTTGTTGCAAGAAAGCGTTGTTGCTTCTGGTTGGGTAACCTCTGAGCAGTTTTTATCTGGTTACGGTGCATCACAAGCGATTCCCGGGCCTATGTTTGCTTTTTCGGCGTATTTAGGGGCTGTTATGTCTGAAGCTGGCAATATATTACCCATGGCGCTAACTGCATTGATTTTTATGTTTTTGCCAGGTTTTTTATTGGTCTTAGGTGTTTTGCCATTATGGCGCTCCGCGTCTCATAACCCCATAGCAGGTAAGGCAATCGCTGGTGTAAATGCTGCCGTGGTAGGGTTGCTCGCAGCTGCCTTATATGATCCTGTTTTCACCTCAAGCATTACGAGTATTGTTGATGCGATCATCGCTTTAATTGGATTTGTGCTTTTAAGACTAGGCAGGTTCTCTGCACTTATTGTGGTTGCATGGTGTGTTGTCGCAAGTCTTGTTGCTAATATGCTGATGTTATCTTAACAAGGCAATTATTTATTAAGCAGAGTTCAGTTTATTTACCCATTTAAGGCTTTACCGTTTTAAAATCTCGTCAAAAAGATAAGGAAGATTGTGCATGATGGAATCACCAGAGTTTTATATTGTTGCACTAAACTTTTGTATTGTTTTAGTGGCTTATTTATCTATTTACCCTAAGGTAGCAGGTACCAATTTTAATAAAGTAGCTTGCTATGATATTTTAATTTCATGTTTTGCACTTTGGGTTGTAGGTATCAGCTATTGGGGAAGTAGTATGGAGTTCAGTCTACTTTTCGGCTCTGTAAATTGGTTTTGGTTTACTTTTATTAGTTATGGGCTTATTGAGATACCGGTTTGTTATTGGTACTGTAAAAAACATAATGTTAAGCTACCATAAAGATACTATCAAAAGAGAATATCTATAGGTACTGCTTTAAGATGATATAACCTAAATTCGTTTTAAGTTGTTGTTTAGCTACTTTGTCATTAATTTATCTGGCGATTCACTTTACTAGAGTTTATGTTTTTTTTGAATCGACAGTAGATGTCGAGCTTTAAAGGAGCTAAGTATTGAAGCAATAAAGACTGCGCTGTAAATGAGTTCAGTAATTAAGTGAGAGAAATAAAATACATTACAGATAAAAATAAGCCTATCGATGCTATAAACGACCATATAACAGCAATATTAAAAAAGTCTTCTTCCCAAGCTTCACTCTTTAATATCGTACTGTATAAAGTAAAACACATATTAAAGTAAAAATATGTAAGCTATTCTCAAAATATCATAAGTACAATCCTTGTAATTGACTAATTTATATAACGAACTTTATATTGATTATAAGCTTTAATTTTTACATATTATTCAAATGTTTATTACACCGTTATAGAACTCGTTAAGTGTTTTAAAAGCCTGTCCATTGCACGATAAGAGAGTGCTTCAATGATATGGGGCTTATCAATATCCTTACTTTTGTCCATGTCGGCAATGGTGCGGGCTATTTTCAAAATTTTATGATGTGCTCTGGTGGATAAGCCAAGCTTTTCTACCGAGAGCTCTAAAAAGAGGTTGTCCTCCTCAGATAGGTGACAATGACTTTTTAGCTCTTGAGTTCCTATATGGGCATTGGGCTTGCCTTGACGTTTTATCTGAATTTCCCTGCACAGCTTTACTCTTTGTTGAACAGTTGCACTGGTTTCATTATCTGTTGTGTCATCAGACCAAGTTCCGCGTGGTAGTCTCGCGACTTCAATTTGTATATCGATGCGATCTAAAAAAGGCCCCGACAAACGGTTTAGGTAACGAAGTACTTGTTCAGGCGTGCTTCTGTTATCGTTATAAAAACCTGTTGGGCTTGGATTCATAGCCGCAATGAGTTGAAATCGTGCAGGAAACGATTGCTTATGCATTGCTCTTGAAATAGTAACCTCTCCTGACTCAAGTGGCTCTCTTAAGACATCAAGCACTTTGCGTTCAAATTCTGGCAATTCATCTAAAAATAGTACGCCGTTATGGGCTAAAGATACTTCTCCTGGCTGCGGTTGACTGCCACCACCAACGAGCGCCGCTGAAGAAGCGGTGTGATGTGGGGCTCTAAAAGGTCTAGTTAGCCATGAAATGTTATTAACTTGTTGTTGACTGATTGAAGCAATAGAGGCAACTTCGAGTGCTTCATTTTCAGTCATCGGCGGTAAAATATCAGGCAATCGGCTTGCAAGCATGGTTTTACCTGTGCCGGGTGGTCCTATAAATAATAAATTATGCCCGCCGCTTGCAGATATCTCTAAAGCACGCTTAGCAAGCGGCTGACCAACAACATCGGCAATATCATTACCTGATGAATCTAACTCATAGTGAGGTTGTTGAAATTGTTCGGGTTGAACTAACGGGAGTAAACTTTGCCGCGCGAAATGTGCATATAACTGGCTAAGATGTTCCATTGCAAACACATTTGCTTGTTTAACCCAACTTACTTGCTCAGCATTAGGTAGCGGAAGTATTAAGCTGCGCTTACTTGCAATGCAAGACATAGCTAGTGGAATTTCACCAATAATGCCGCGTAATTCTCCTGATAGAGCTAGTTCTCCTGCAAACTCATAATCTTGTAAATTTACCTGAGGCAGTTGCGCTGATGCAGCTAAAATACCGACTGCAATAGGTAAGTCAAATCGCCCACCTTCTTTGGGAAGATCTGCCGGCGCTAAATTTATTGTGATGCGTTTTGCAGGGAATTCATAACCGCAATTAATAATGGCACTTCGCACTCTATCTTTCGATTCTTTAACTGAAGTTTCAGGTAAGCCTACAATATTAAAAGCGGGTAAGCCATTAGCTAAATGCACTTCAACCGTTACGAGAGGGGATTCTAAGCCAACACGGGCACGACTATATACACAGGCAAGAGACATATAAATTCCATTTAGTTGATTCCATTGTTTTTAGTTTAGGTAATGATTCTGTTTTTTGCGAGTTTAATCCCAGTTAATAGAACAGGGATTAAATGAGCATTAGTTCTGCTCTATGCAACATTCATCTTGAAGAAAACTGATGACAGAAAGTAATTTGTCATATTCAGCCACACAATAAAGAGTGCGACCTTCACGCCTTTGCTTAATCAAACCAGCAGAAATCAAACCAGAAATATGATGTGATAAGGTCGAGCCTGGAATTGTTAATTCTTCTTGAATTAACCCCACTGAAACCCCCTTATCTCCAGCTTTTACCATACGCTTATATATGGCAAGCCTGGTTGGGTGACCTAATTCTTTTAGTGCTTTGGCAATGGTATTTATGTCCATCAATTAGCCTCCTTAAATTATAATAATTCGATAATACCAGAAATATATTGACAAGAAAAATAATTTAAGTATAATTCGACAAAAGTAGAAATGACAATTGAGAAGTGGAATGATAACTTCTATACTTCTCTACTTAATAGTTAATTTTAGCCTAGATAAGAGGTTTTTATGAGTATCACAAATCAAATGGTTATGGATAGTTTAAATATGTTTGCTTTTTTAGCTGTCGAGTTAACCCTATTGTTTTTACTAATTAGTTATATTGTTGGTGTATTGCAGGAGTATATCCCACCGAGTAAAATTCAAAATATTTTAAGTAGCAAAAATGGCAAAGGTTATTTAGTGGCAGGGTTTCTTGGTGCAATTACACCATTTTGTTCATGCTCTACCATTCCTTTTCTAAAAGGGCTACTAAAAGCGAAAGCTGGTTTTGGTACTATGATGGTGTTTTTATTTGCTAGTCCATTACTTAATCCCATTATTATTGGCTTGTTCGCAGTAACTTTTGGTTTAAAAGTTACGTTATTTTATTTTACTATTGCTTTAGGCGTGGCAATAGCTGGGGGTTATTTGTTAGAGCTATTAGGTTTTGAAAAATACATCAAACCAGAAGCTTATATTGCACCTGAAAGTAAATCTTGTTCTAGTGGTTGCGCAGGCAGTAAACCTGTAAATAAGTGGGTTAAAATTTGGGATAATACTTGGAAAGACTTTAAACAAGTACTGCCCTATTTATTGGGAGGCATTGCATTAGGTTCTTTAATTTATGGTTTTATGCCAACCGAGTTTGTCGCAGAGTTTGCGAGTGAAAATAATCCCTTTGCAGTTCCAGTTGCGGCTATTATTGGCATTCCACTGTACATTAGAGCTGAAGCTGTTATTCCTTTGAGTGCTGCACTTGCAGCGAAAGGGATGAGCTTAGGCGCTGTTATGGCATTGATCATTGGTAGTGCAGGCGCAAGTCTTACAGAGGTAATACTACTGAAATCAATCTTCAAAAATCAAATGATTATTGCTTTTCTAGCTGTCATATTATCTATGGCGATTGGGGCGGGTTACTTATACACGGCCATTTTCTGATAAAACCTTAACAGGGTTAATGCAGTAAAGATCAACAGGATAAAACAACCTATACAACAAGGACACTCACTTTTATTTTATAGTGATTGTCCTTGTTTGTTTTAGTAGGTTCAGTTCAGCTGTTCGTATCAGTTGAAAGTATGAATTTATAGTAATTGAGTTAACATCATAATAAGGCCTGCAATTGAGGTTAGCCAAAGCAAAGTACGGATAACAGGTAAGCCAGAAATATGAGCAGGGATGTACGCTATACGAGCCCAGAACCAAATAGAGGCACTTAAAGCGGTTTGACCTGAGTCTGTTAAGGAAATAATTAGTACAAGGGCGATAAAAATAGGATAACACACTAAAAAATTTGAAAAAGATGCATTAAACCGCTGCATGCATATGCTTACCGTTTTTTCTTTTTCTGTTTGCTAAGTTAAAGCGATTACAGACCCATTTCTTACAAGGGACTTTAATACTTGAATTCTTAAATATGAAAATACAACGACGATAGACCATGTTAAGTATGTTAGCTCTGGAATCATTTTTCACCTAGGGTTATATGTATCTTATTCTAATCTTAGGTGAAAATAACATGAAAAATAAATCGGGTCAGAGTCAAATTAACTTTAAACAATATAAAATATCCAAAGAAGTTTTAAATAAGTTATTAAAACATCAATTCAATTGACTCTGACCCCTTTTGTGCTTTATTTTGGAAAGCACGATTAAAGGAAGTACCTCATTGAATCAAAACATTAAAAAAGCACCATTAGTCATATTCAGTATCATGATATTTGTATACCTACCACTTATTGAAAGTTGGTCTAGCGGAACGCTCTGGATGGTAAACTGGCAATCTCCAATGTTTATGGACCAGTTTCGTAATTATGTGAGAGTTATAAAACTTATACTCGTATTTCTAGGTGGATTTATTCTTTACAAAAAAACCGGGGATATTAGAAATAAAATAGTAAATAGGTTCGTAAGAAATACTTTTATCTATTCCAGCTATTTACTTTTAGCAATTCAGGCAACTTTCCTTCTGCTAGGGGTATTGTTTAGTGGTATTTTCTCATCAAGCTTTGACTCTTTACACAAAGAAAAAACTTTTAATGACCAAACAATCTATGTTTATACGGCAGATCCAGGTGCAATGGGAACCGCTCAGCATTATTTCTATTTAAAATGCCTACGCCCTTTGAATCGCTATGAACTTAAATTAATTAAAAAGACAGGCTGGATATATGAGTTTGACTTTGAAGTTAGAAAAAATAACTTAATGATTATAGATAAAAGCGCAAATGGTAAAACTCATGCTTTTGATATGTCGAATATTACTTGTATAAAATAAAGCTCGAGAATAAATTGAATGCTAGACCTAAGTAATTGGAATGCTAAAGGGAAGTTAGTAGAAATAAATGACTATAATATTTTTACGATTGTTGATGGTGACCCAAAGAAACCAACGCTACTTTTGATTCATGGTTTTCCAAGCGCAAGTTGGGACTGGGAGGGTGTGTGGGAGGAATTAGTACAACATTTCCATTTAGTTACTCTTGATATGCTGGGTTTTGGTTTTTCAGACAAACCTAAAACGAGTGATTACTTAATAACTCAACAAGCCGACATCTTTGAATCCTTTTTAAATCAACTTCATATCGATTCATATCATATTCTCGCGCATGACTACGGAGATACCGTGGCCCAGGAATTACTTGCAAGGCAGGTTAAAGATGTTAAACATGATAACATCAAAAGTGTTTGTCTGTTAAATGGTGGGTTATTTCCTGAAACGCACCGACCAGTGCTAATGCAAAAACTACTCCTTTCACCGTTTGGTTCATTAATATCTAAACTCAATTCAAAATCAATATTATCTAAAAATTTGCACCAAATATTTAACCCAAATACACCTCCTTGCGAGCAGGTTATTGATAGTTTATGGAGTTTACTTGTCTTAAACAACGGCCTCAGTGTCATGCATAAAATCATTCATTACATCAACCAACGAAAAGAACATAGAGAGCGCTGGGTAGGGGCGTTAATTGATGCACAAATTCAAATAAAATTAATCGTAGGGCTTCTCGACCCGATTTCTGGAAAGCATATGACCGACCGATACCGCGAGTTGATAGCTAACCCGAATATAACAGAACTCCCGTTATTGGGGCACTATCCTCAAATTGAAAATGCAAAAGCAGTATCTGATGCTTATATAGCGTTTCGTGAAAGTATTAAAATATAACCAAAACGTTAATGAGGATTCTCATTTTTTTAAAGTGGACTTCCCAGAGTTTGCTAGACACCAAACAAGTAATATTGTAACTTCAATTAGAGGTGTTTATGCGCAAAGGCAAACGGTATACTCAAGAATTTAAAGTCGAAGCAGTTAAGCAAATCACAGAGCGTGGTTATTCAGTAGCCGAAGTATCAGATCAACTTGATATTTGTACTAAAACGTTATATCACTGGCGAAGCCAGTTATCAGAGAAACCTAAACAAATTAAGTCATCAGATGAGCAACTCAGTGAGTGTCCTTTTTCTTTCTATTTCTTTTATAAGTGTCTGGGGAAAGGCGTCTAAACAACAATTCTCTTTCAAGCTAATGTACTTCAAACAATTACTTGGAGTACCTCATGAGAATATTTCGCAACCAAGCGCA
>CAWVWK010000074.1:0-11986 GCA_963933725.1 uncultured Colwellia sp. | reverse complement strand
TGAGGGGTAAGGGCAAGACACAAGACCGTTTTGGCCATCGATAACGCAGGTGATAAAAGCCCTAATGATGATAGACAAGAGAAACTTTTGGGTTAAGATGAAGAACAAGCTAAGTTGCAAGTAACGAGTTTTCGAGCTGAAGAAAAAGTACAGTTAACTTTTTACTTGACCTTACACTCAAATGTTTAGTCATTGATCCGCATTTATCTTCGTTATCTGCGGGCAAAAACAGTCTTTAGCCCCTAGGTTCCTAGCTAAAGCGTGCCTTTATTGTGATTGATTTGGTTTCTAAAGGCGAAAAAAAACCTGCTAATAGCAGGTTTTATTTTAAGTGGCTCCCCAAACTGGGCTTGAACCAGTGACACATGGATTAACAGTCCATCGCTCTACCAACTGAGCTATTGGGGAATAAAACTTTTTATAAAGTGTGTAATAACTTTATTCTAATGTGGCTCCCCAAACTGGGCTTGAACCAGTGACACATGGATTAACAGTCCATCGCTCTACCAACTGAGCTATTGGGGAATCTCGAAAACCAACTTGGTTAACGAGGCGGAATATTAAAGACCTGTGACCAAACTGTCAACTATTAAATGACAAAAAATTCAATTGTTGGTTTGTTTGGTTGATTTGCAAACAATTGGGTCTTTTGACGTAGAAATAGTGATCAAAGTTATCCACTAAACCTGTGAATAACTTTGTGGGTAATAATGTTTCAAAGTGTAACCTGATCCTTTTGTTGATATTTATGGTATAAAATTACAGAAAAAAATAACAAAAACTTAATTATTTCAAGAGATTAGTCTTTACTGTCTTGTATTTGTTTTATTTGTGTAATTTTCCACCACTTTTTTAATGATCAAACAAGTGTGTATATATAATTTGTTGCAATTTATCTTGTTAAATTGAGAAAAGATTTATGTTTTCTTTTACAATACATAATTAGCTTCCCTTTTTGTTGGTAAAATATTTTCCATGAGTACAAATAGTCAAAATAAAGATAAGAAAATTGCACGGAATCTGTTACAAGATCCAGTGCCCTCTACGTTAAAGGATATGACCATTCCGATGATATACGGGATGATTCTATTAATGACCTTTAACGTAGTAGATACTTTCTTCGTCAGTTTACTAGGAACTCAACCGCTTGCTGCCATTAGTTTCACTTTCCCGGTAACTTTTACTATTTTAAGTATGACGATTGGTTTAGGTATAGGCACTTCGGCTGTTATCGCCAAATTAATTGGAAATGATGATGTTAGCCTTGCCAAAAATGCTGCAACAGCTTCTTTAGTTCTCTCAGCTCTTATTGTCTGTCTCCTCTCCACAGTTGGTTATTTCTATACTTATGAATTATTTACTTTACTAGGTGCAGAGCCGCCATTATTGCCTTTAATTCACGATTATATGGATGTGTGGTATTTAGGAAGTGTTTTTTTAATAGGTCCCATGATAGGTAATGCTATTTTAAGAGCTTCGGGCGATACGGTTACACCAGGCTTTATCATGGGCAGTGCAGGGCTTGTTAATGCCATTCTTGACCCTATTTTAATTTTTGGAATAGGACCAATACCTGCAATGGGAATTCAAGGCGCAGCAATAGCTACTCTCATTTCATGGATCGTTGGTTTAATTTATGTACTTTACGTCCTTAGCGTCAAAAAGAAGCTTATCCGTAGTACTTTATTTACTTTAAGCGAGTTTGTACATTCCAGTAAAAGCATTCTTAAAATAGGTTTACCGGCAGCGGGGGCTAACATGCTAACGCCTATTGCTGGTGCTATAATGACAGCTATAGTTGCAAGTTATGGTGATCATGCTGTTGCAGCATTTGGGGTAGGCTCTAGGATAGAAAGTATAGCCTGTCTTGTGGTACTTGCTTTGTCTATGACATTACCACCGCTTATCAGTCAGAACTTTGGCGCAGGTTTGATGAAAAGAGTAGAAACGGCATATAAAGTATCGGTTAAATTTGTATTGATTTGGCAATTTCTCGTGTTCTTAGTTTTAATCCTTGTTGCACCTTATATCGCAAAAATATTTACTAATGAAGCTGAAGTAGCTGATATTATTGTTTTATTTATATGGATTTTACCATTAGCTTACGGCTTTCAAGGGATTATCATTTTAACCAATTCTTCTTTTAATGCGCTCCATAAGCCTATGATCTCTTTGGTTTTGAGTGTTGTAAGGTTATTTGTGTGTTATGTACCTTTGGCACTATTAGGTAGTTATTTTTACGGATTAATAGGCTTCTTTATCGGCGCTGCTATAGGGAATTTTGTTATGTCATTTATTTCATACTTTTTATTTAATAAACAATTTAAAGTGCAAGTTGCCAAGTCATAAAATCAATAGGTGCTATTAAATGAGCGATAAGTTTTTAAAGAATATGTGGTTTATAAAGGTGAATGATGAAAGCATTTAACTTAGCCTCGGATTACACGCCAAATGGCGATCAGCCGACGGCTATCAAACAACTACTTGATGGGGTGGATTCAGGTTTAGCACATCAGACGCTTCTTGGCGTAACAGGATCTGGTAAGACGTTTACTATAGCTAATGTGGTTAGTACACTAAACCGACCTACTATGATGCTAGCTCCTAATAAAACATTAGCAGCGCAACTTTATGGTGAAATGAAAGAGTTTTTTCCAAATAATGCAGTAGAGTACTTTGTATCATATTATGATTACTATCAACCTGAAGCTTATGTACCAACGACAGATACCTTCATAGAGAAAGATGCATCGGTCAATGAACATATAGAGCAGATGAGACTTTCTGCAACGAAAGCGTTGTTAGAAAGAAGAGATGTTATTATTGTTGCATCTGTTTCTGCTATCTACGGTTTGGGTGATCCTGATTCGTATTTGAAAATGATGTTACATATTAGCCAAGGCGACATTATTAACCAGCGAGATATTTTACGCCGATTAGCAGAGCTCCAATATACACGCAATGATGTCGCTTTTGCTCGAGCAACTTATCGTGTCAGAGGCGATGTTATTGATATCTTTCCTGCAGAATCAGACCGATTAGCCTTAAGAATTGAGTTGTTTGATGAAGAGATAGAAAAAATTAGTCAGTTTGATCCCTTAACCGGTAAAGTAGAGAGAACACTTGCTCGTGTTACCGTTTATCCTAAAACCCACTACGCGACTCCACGAGATAAAATACTATCGGCTGTTGATAAAATAAAAATTGAGTTAAAAGATAGATCGAGTTTTCTAAAGGAAGAAAACAGATTAGTTGAAGAGCAACGTATTACGCAAAGAACACAATTCGACATCGAAATGATGACTGAATTAGGTTATTGCTCTGGTATAGAAAATTATTCACGTTATTTATCTGGGCGTGAGCCGGGTGAAGCACCGCCAACGCTTTTTGATTACTTACCCGCAGATGGTTTATTAATTATCGATGAATCTCACGTTACCGTACCGCAAATAGGTGCTATGTATAAAGGCGATAGATCTCGAAAAGAAAACCTTGTTGAATATGGGTTTCGATTGCCATCAGCACTTGATAACAGACCGATGAAATTTGAGGAATTTGAAGCTTTAGCACCTCAAACCATTTATGTCTCGGCTACGCCAAGTCAATATGAACTCGATAAATCGTCTGGTGATATTGCAGAGCAAGTTGTTAGACCCACTGGTTTACTTGACCCTGAAATTGAAGTGCGCCCAGTAGAGACACAAATAGACGATTTACTTTCAGAGATTAATAAAAGATTACCACTCAATGAACGTGTTTTGGCAACTACTTTAACAAAACGCATGGCTGAAGATTTAACAGATTATCTTGACGAACATCAAATAAAAACAAGGTATCTACATTCAGATGTTGATACGGTTGAAAGGATGGAAATTATACGTGACTTTAGGTTAGGTAAGTTTGATGTTTTAGTCGGTATCAACTTATTGCGGGAGGGGCTAGATATGCCAGAAGTTTCTCTCGTCGCTATATTAGATGCAGATAAAGAAGGATTTTTACGTTCAGAGCGCTCTTTAATTCAAACCATAGGTAGGGCTGCTCGAAACATCAACGGTAGAGCAATTTTATATGCCGATAGAGTTACTCGTTCTATGAAAAAAGCAATTGACGAAACTGTTAGAAGGCGTGAGAAACAACATCAATATAACCTTGATAATGGAATAGTACCTAAAGGTGTTATTCGAAAAATAACGGATGTGATGGATGTAGGAACTTATTCAGCAGCTGATAAGCTGTCTAAAGTGGCAGAAAAAACGGCAAGTTATGAGTTTTTATCAACGAAAGAGATAGATGAGAAAATTAACGAGCTTGAAAAAACAATGTTGGCTCATGCTAAAAATTTAGAGTTCGAACAGGCTGCCTCTTTGAGAGATGATATTTCTAAGTTAAGAGAACAGCAATTAGCCACTTAATCAAAGGGCAGGTTCAAAATAGCAAGGTTTAAAGTTAAACCTTGCTTATACTAGTGTGCTTGAGGGATTTCATAATGCGCTAATATCGCTGCAATGGCATCGCTACTACAGTTACCTAATTCGCTTATCTCTTCAATTATTTTATCTTGTGTATCGACAGGGAGGAGCATTAATTGTTCCATATATAAATGCGCTTGAACTTCATTTTGGTCTCTCATCAAATCATTTAGAGACTTCGCGTGACTTAACCAAATACTACTCATAAGAAAACTCATTATTTTAAATTGGAATAATTTAAGAATAGCTCATTTTTATATTTTTACTCTCTTCCAAATGACTAAATAAGGGATTTAAAGAATTAATAAAGGTAAACATATAAAAAAATTAAGATTTATAATTCAATTTTTTTTCCGCAATTCTGACATGAGATCTGTTTTTGGGTCACTTTGACAAACTTAATCGTTCGAATTAATTCTTCGGTTTCAATATCGAGCTTATCTGCTACTTGTTCAAGCGTATGATAGTGTTCATCAGATATTTCTCCACTATTGATCATCTCAAGTACTTGGTTGTCTAGCACTACTTTCCGCTCTCTTAGCTCTTCCGTAAATCTTGCCGCGAGCATACCAGCGGGTATAGCAACAAGCCCTACACCAATAAGCATGATAAAGGTTGCGATTACTTTTCCTGAAACGGTAGCGGGAACAACATCGCCGTAACCAACGGTTGTCATAGTAACGACCGACCACCAGAAAGATCGGAGAATACTACCAAACTCTTCTGGCTGAACATCCCCTTCAAATGCATGCATTAAACTTGCTGCTATAATGGTTAAAAATACCATTAACATCAAAGTTGCAAACATTGTCTTGATCTCTTTACCTAATACAGTAATAAAGAGATGAAAGCCTTTAAAATAATGTGTAAGTTTAAGAAGACGTAATACCCTGAACAACCTTAAAACTCGAAGGTCAACTTGAATGAATAGTGCAATGATCACAGGGAGTATTGCCGCTAAATCTATTAAGGAAACCGGTGTTAAACAGTATTTTAGTCGAATTGTTTTATTTGATAAATTGCGAGGGTTTGGTGCTTCAACACAACACCAAACTCGGGCGAAATACTCAACAATAAAAAGAAAGAGGGAGCTTATTTCAAAAACAAGCAAATATGAAAAATAAGCCTGATGGAAAGCTTTTTCAGATTCTAATACGGCTGCTGCAACATTAGTGAAAATTAGCACAATAAGAAAGTAATTTATTAGCTTAGAGACTCTAGTTACTGTGTTGCTATCTTCTAAAATTGCAAAGGTTTTTTTTCTTAAACTGATTTTAGGTGAAGCTGTATTTAATTCAGACAATTTTTACTCTCAAAATGATTTTACTAGAATCTAATCGTTACTATTGTTGATAAGCAATAGGATCTGTTTGATCATTAGCAGAAAAAGCTTCTAATCTTTCTTGACAAGCTGCGCACTTTCCACAAGCTTTTTCACGACCATTGTAACAAGTCCAAGTGTCCGAATAATCTAACCCCATTGACAGGCCATCGGTTAAAATAGCTGTTTTACTTACATTTAGATATGGGCTAAAAATTTCAACACTTTCGTAATTGGCAATTTGACAGACATCATTCATTTTTTGGACGAACTCTGGACGGCAATCTGGATAAATGTTGTGATCACCTGCATGCGCACCATAATAAACCTGAGAAGCCCCAATTGAAACAGCATAACCTACAGCTAAAGAGAGTAAAATCATATTACGATTAGGGACAACTGTAGATGTCATGTTACTAACTTCGTACTCACCTTCAGGAATTGCAATATCATCAGTTAATGATGAGCCAGCTAATAACTCGTTGATTGTAGAAATGTCGATGACTTTATGTGGAATGTTTAAATCTGCACAAACCTTTGTAGCACAAACAAGCTCTTTTATATGACGCTGACCGTAATCGAAAGATAAGGCGTAAACCGCTTTACCATCTTTTAAGGCTCTATTTAGTACAGTAAAGGAATCCATACCACCAGAATATATAACAACGACTTTCTCAGACATTAATAGGGTCTCTTTAAATAAATTAGTTACAATGTAAGTATCTTGTTATTATACCACTCGATATTATTTTTCCAAAAAATTTAATTTTTTCAATTTACAGGCATACCATAAAGTGAATAAAGCGAACTTGAATAGCACATCTAATGATGTTCAACATTATAAAATTAATGAACTTTTTGAAACCATTCAAGGAGAGGGCTCTTTTACCGGGCAACCTTCTATTTTTATTAGGTTACAAGGGTGCCCAGTTGCTTGTTCATGGTGTGATACTAAGCATACTTGGGATATAAAACTTGAAGAAGAAATACCAAAAGAAGAAGTATTAAAGAAAAGTGAAGAAAACAACTTTTGGGGTTCGTTTTCAGTTTTAGATATTATTTCTTTAGTTAATGAACAGGGCTTTAAAGCAAAGCATATTGTGATAACAGGTGGAGAGCCTTGCATGGTTGATTTGACACCTTTATGTACAGCTTTTGAAAATAAAGGATATTCTACTCAGGTAGAAACCTCGGGCACCTTTGAAATTAAAGTCAGCAAAAGCTGCTGGGTAACGGTCTCACCTAAAATAAATATGCGTGGTGGTTTTGAAATCTTACAAAGTGCGATGACTCGAGCAAACGAAATTAAACACCCAGTAGCGACTGAACAGCATGTTGACGAGTTACATGCTTTACTGAACCAACATGGTATTAATAATACGCCTGTCTATCTTCAGCCCATTAGTCAAAAACCACGTGCAACTGAGTTAGCGATAAAAACCTGTATCGAAAATAACTGGCGACTATCAGTACAGGTTCATAAATATCTTGGAATAGAGTAATAGATTGGCTGAAAAAAAACTTTGCCAGTTTTCTATGTATAAATACACATCAGGTTACTTAATGTAGACACGTGGTACGCGTTCAGAAACACGTGTTATTAATTCATAATTAATTGCACCAACGTGTTCTGCAATGGTTTCTACACTTAAGTGCATTCCCCATAACTCTACATCATCGCCTATTTGGACATTGTCTAATTCAGTAACATCGACCGTGATCATATCCATTGAGACTCTACCAGCTAGAGGAGCAATTGATCCGTTGATGTAGGTAGGTGTATTCATCGGAGCATTTCTTGGGTAACCATCAGCATAACCGATGGCAATGGTAGCAATTAAGGAAGGACGTTTAGCGACCCATGTCTCACCATAACCAACAGTTTCTCCGATACTTACCTGTCTTATGGCAATAATGTTTGATTGTAAAGTCATCACAGCTTTGAGTTTAAAAGGTAGTGCTGTTTCTGCAACAGGTGTTGCACCATATAGTGCTAGGCCTAAACGATTATAGTCTAAGTGGCTTTCAGGCCAAGTTAAAATACCAGCAGAATTGGCGATACTCATTAAGCAACCATGCTTTTTTGCTGTTTTCTCTACTTTTTCTATTTGTTTTGTGGTTTTGGCATTTTCTCGTTCATCCGCGCTTGAAAAATGTGAACACAAAACCATTTCACTTAAATTTACATTTTTCTTAATGTGCTCAACAACATGATCAATATGATCAGGCGAAAAGCCTAACCTGTGCATGCCGGTATCTAATCCAAGCCAAAGTTGCTTGATGACACGCTTGTGCTGATTTTGATAAGTGGTTAACCATGAAAGTTGTTCATCATGATGAAACATGAGTAAAAAATCATTTTCGACACTTGTTTTTATATCTGAAGCTTGCATCGCGCCTTCAAGAATCAATATTGGTTGAATAATACCTTGTTGGCGAAGTTTAACGGCTTCATCAATAAAAGCCACAGCAAGCATATCGGCAGTACCTTCAAGGGCTTTAGCTACTTCAACATCTCCATGACCGTATGCATTAGCTTTTATAACGGCAATGGTCGTGGAGTTTGGTGCAAAATCATTGATTTTTACGTAATTATCAGTGAGGCAAGTGAGGTTGACTAAAGCCACTGTTTTACGTGAGAAACTCGCTTTATTTGAAGTGATGGTAGTGTAAGACATAAATAACCGTTAAATATTTCGAACGCATGTTTGATATGATTTAGTTTACCATTTTAAATTAAAAAAATAGATATTTATTCAATTAACAACAAGTCATATTGTTTATCTTCACGTAACAAGTCAAACATTATTAATCTCATTTAAGCATTATTAAAGTATGACGCAAAGGAAAGTTTAAGATTGTTTTGCAATAAATGCTAAAGAGTGTTGATTAAATATCTCGGCCTGTTCTACATTGCAAACATGTCCACAATTTTCGATTGCCATTAATATACTGTTTTTATGGCGCTTTACCATTGATTTCACCGGCTTTAAGAACATATGGTCTTCTTGGCCCATAATATAAAGAATAGGGGTGTTAATTTCTTTTTCCTTAAAGTATTTCATTAACGGGTTTACATCCATGGCGAGTTTAAACCAACGTATAAATTCTTTTTGACACAGACGCTTTGCTTCCCTGACAAAAATGTGTCGAGATTCTTGATGGCGCTTTTTAGGCATCATGATAAAAGCAAATAAACGATATAACCACATATAAGGTAATAAGTGCTTAAACATGTTTCCTAGATAAACTAGCGTATTACTTCTGGTATTAAATCGTGTAACCGCTCCGCCTAAAGTCATTGAAATAACGCGAGAGGGCGCTAATTCTGCAATATTTCTTATTAGAATGGTACCTAGTGAAATCCCGACAAAATGTGCTTTGACGATGTTATTATGATCAAGAACATTAATAATATCTTTTGAAACTTGGTCGAAAGAGTAATTATTAGTAACAAACCGTCCAACTAATGGCGACGACTTACCATGGCCTCTTAAATCAAGTAGCAAGACATTGTGTTCTTTCTGGTATGCACGTATTTGACGAAACCAAATGGCAGAGCTACCACCTGCGCCATGAACAAAAACTACCCAGTTTTTACTGGTTTCATGATGGTAAAGGGTATGGAAAAGCAAAGAATTATTCATGCGGGCTAGACTAACTAACTTACTCACATTAAACAAGCCGTATTTCGTTTAAACTGAAATTATATAAAGGCCTTAAATACAAGTTTATATTGTGTCTAAAAGAGTGGCGGCTAAGTTAACATAATCTAATAAGCTTAGATAGAGGTATCTTGCTGTTTTTACATCATTGTAAAGGACAATAATAGGTGGCTTGCCATTTAATTTTGGTGTAAAATCATCGTCATTTTTAGTAGCAAAATTAGGGTGTGTTCCAAGGATGTTCATAAAGCCCGTTTTTAGAGGAAATCATGAGTTTAGATACTACCAACATAGATAGCATTGTTACGCAGGCAGAAGAAGCCATTGCTAATGCTAGCGATTCAAGCGCGCTTGACCAAGTTCGCGTTAATTTTTTGGGTAAAAAAGGTTTGTTTACAGAGCAAATGAAAGGCTTAAGTAAACTACCAAAAGAAGATAAGCCTAAAATGGGTCAAGTGATTAATATTGCTAAACAAGCAGTACAAAAATTACTAACACAACGAGGTGATATCCTTCGTGCTGAAGAAATTAAGCAAAAGCTTGCAGCTGAGTCAATCGATGTAACATTGCCCGGCAGAGGGATAAAAACTGGTGGGCTTCACCCTGTTACCCGTACCATTGAACGTATCGAAAGCTTCTTCGGTGATTTAGGTTTTGAAGTGAAGGATGGTCCAGAAATTGAGGACGATTATCATAATTTTGATGCATTAAATATTCCTGAACATCACCCTGCTCGTCAAGATCATGATACTTTTTACTTTAATCCTAAACTTGTGCTTCGTACACAAACGTCTGGCGTACAAATCAGAACGATGGAAGTTGAGAAGCCACCACTACGTATCATCTCGCCAGGTAAAGTATATCGTAACGATTACGACCAAACGCACACACCCATGTTTCATCAGGTGGAAGGCTTGATGGTAGATAAAGATGTTAGTTTTACACATCTTAAGGGGATATTACATGACTTCTTACATCACTTTTTTGAAGAAGAAGTAGAAATTCGCTTCCGCCCTTCGTATTTCCCGTTTACAGAACCTTCAGCAGAGGTTGATATTATGGGTAAAAACGGCAAATGGTTAGAGGTCTTAGGCTGTGGCATGGTTCACCCAAATGTATTACGCAGTGTAGGTATTGACCCTGAAGTCTATACCGGCTTTGCCTTTGGTATGGGTGTAGAGCGCTTAACCATGCTTCGATATGGCGTAAATGATTTACGCTCATTCTTTGAAAATGATCTTCGTTTTTTGAAACAGTTTAAGTAGGAAACCCATAATGAAATTTAGTGAATCTTGGTTACGTGAGTGGGTAAATCCTGCATTATCTTCAGATGAATTAGCTCATCAAATTACTATGGCAGGCCTGGAAGTTGATGCGATTGAACCAGTTGCTGGTGAATTTAAAGGCGTTATCATTGGTGAAGTGGTTGAATGTGGTCCACACCCTGATGCTGACAAGTTACAAGTAACAAAAATCAGTCTTGGTGATTACAGCTCAGAAACAGTTGAAGAAGGTGAATTAGTTGATATCGTTTGTGGCGCTAAAAACTGTCGCAAAGGTTTAAAAGTTGCCGTTGCTACAGTCGGTGCTGTACTGCCAGGTGATTTTAAAATTAAAAAAGCAAAACTGCGAGGCGTACCTTCCTTTGGTATGCTTTGTAGTGAGTCTGAAATTGGTTTAACTGATGCTACCTCAGATGGCATTATGGAATTAGCCAGTGATGCGCCAGTAGGTAAAAATTTAAGAGAATATTTAGATCTTGATGATGTAACTATTGATGTTGATTTAACGGCTAACCGAGGTGATTGTCTAGGCATAAAGGGTTTAGCACGTGAGGTTGGTGTCTTAAATGGTTTAGCTGTTTCCCCAGTTAAGGTCAATTGTGTAACACCGAGTATTGCCGATACGCTTGAAATTAATATTAGCGCTCCAACTGCTTGTCCACGCTATTTAGGTCGTGTCATTAAGAACATCGATATTACAGCTAAAACGCCATTATGGATGGTAGAAAAACTACGTCGTTGTGGCACCCGCTCTATTGACCCTGTAGTTGACGTTACTAATTACATCTTATTAGAACTTGGTCATCCAATGCATGCGTTTGATTTAGCAGAAATTAACGAAAACATTGAAATACGTTTTGCACAAGAAAAAGAAAAGCTTACATTACTTGATGAAAACGAAGTTGAACTAAATGAGAAAACCTTAGTTATTGCTTCAAATGACAAAGAGGGTAACAGTAAAGCGGTTGCTATGGCTGGTATCTTTGGTGGCTTACATTCAGGTGTAACTTCTAAAACCACTGATATCTTTTTAGAAAGTGCTTTTTTTGCTCCATTAGCTATATTAGGCAAAGCGCGTCAATACGGCTTGCACACCGACTCTTCTCATCGATATGAGCGTGGTATAGATCCAACTTTAACGCATGACGCAATTGAAAGAGCAACTGAATTACTACTGAGTATTGTTGGTGGTCAAGCAGGCCCTGTTGTTGAAGCAAAATCTGAAGCTGATTTACCTCAAACTAAATC
>CAWVWK010000073.1:0-12118 GCA_963933725.1 uncultured Colwellia sp. | reverse complement strand
GAATTAATTCCTGTTTTAACGCTTGAAGATGGAACTAAAGTTTTACTAGGTGAAGTTGCAACCATTAAAGATGGTTTCCAAGAAGGTTTACAGTACTCAAAATTTAATGGAAAGAACTCGACAACATTATTTATTGGCGCCGCTCAAAACCAAAGTATTACTAGTGTTGCTAATACCATAAATAAGTATGTTGAAAATAAGTCTAGCTCTTTACCTCAGGGAGTAGAGTTAGAAACATGGGTAGATATGACTTACTACCTAAATGGTCGACTAGACATGATGCTAGACAACATGAAAAGTGGTGCTATTTTAGTTTTCTTGATGCTTGCTTTATTTTTAAGAGTGCGACTCGCATTTTGGGTCATGATGGGGTTACCGGTTTGTTTTCTTGGCACTTTATTAATAATGCCTATGGAGTTTATCGATGTCACGATTAATGTTATTAGTTTATTTGCCTTTATCTTAGTACTAGGTATTGTCGTTGATGATGCAATTGTTATGGGTGAAAGTGCTCATGACGAAATAGAAGAACATGGACACTCAACAGAAAATGTTATCCGTGGTATTAAACGCGTGGCAATACCAGCAACGTTTGGTGTGTTAACAACGATTGCAGTATTTATACCTTTCATGTTTGGTGAAGGACCTTCTTCTGCTTTTGGTAAGGCAATTGGTGGTGTTGTTATCTTTTGTTTACTTTTCTCTTTAGTTGAATCAAAGCTAATATTACCTGCTCATTTAGTTAAAATGAAAATGACAGCGTTTAATCCAAAGAACCCACTCGACAGATTACGTTTAAGCATCGATACATGGCTGAAGTCTTTTATCGAGCACAAGTATCGCCCAGCCTTAAAAAAATGTCTTGAATATCGTTATGCTGTTGTGATGTTTTTTGTTGCTTTAATGATGTTAACAGCCGGATTATTTAATGGCGGCATGGTGCATTATGTAGGTCAACCTAAAATACCTCATGATTTCCCGAGTGTCTCTGTTGAAATGAACGTTGATGCCTCTGAAAAATCTACTTTAAATACTTTGCTAAGTATTGCAACTATCATCAACGATATTGATGAAGAAGTTGAGAGTAAATATGGCACTTCGATGATCTCAGATATGCAAGTTGACCTACGAAGCCGAACTCGTGGTCAAATCATGGTAAAACTTGTCATTCCTGAAGAAAGACCAATTAATACCTTTGAACTTGCTGAAATGTGGCGTAAAGCGATTCCGAGTTACCCTGGTGTTAGAAGTTTAAATATTAGTGATAACTTATTTGGTGGGGGTCGAGATGATGGCGACATCGCTTTTAAACTTGAAAGTGTTAATGATGAACAACTCATACTTGCATCACAAGAACTAAAAGCAAAACTTATTATGGTTAAAGGGGTTGGGGATGTTAACGATTCTCGCCAAACGAGTGCTAAAGAGGTACAGTTTACGTTAAAACCGTTAGCTTACAGTATGGGTTTAACATTAGCAGAAATCGCATCACAAGTGAGCTACAGCTTCTATGGACTAGAAGCACAACGTATTTTACGTGATAGTGAAGAAGTTAAAGTCATGGTTCGCTACCCGTTAGAACAACGAAGTAGCGTCGGTCATGTAGATGATGTGATGATTCAAGCACCAAACGGAGCTGAACTACCACTATCTGAATTGGCTGACATTATCTTAACTGATGGTGTAACACGTATTCGACGCGAAAATGGCAATCGTACTATTAATGTGTGGGCGAGTGTTGATGCAGAACAAGTAGAGCCGTTCAAAGTTGCACAAGATATTCGTGATAACTATATGCCCCAGTTGTTGAAAAAATACCCGTTAGTTAAGAGTGAAGTTTCTGGGCGTATTCAAGAAGAGATGGATGGTGTTATGGAGCAGTTTAGAGACTTTATGATTTCATTATTAGTCATCTTTTCTTTATTAGCAATTCCATTAAGGTCATACTCTCAAGCTATTATGATCATGGTTGTTATTCCGTTTGGTATTATTGGCGCTGTATTCGGACATTTAATTTTAGGGATGAATTTAAGTGTACTTTCTATTTTTGGTATACTTGCAGCTGCCGGTGTTGTCGTTAATGACTCACTGGTCATGGTCGATTATGTGAATAAAACTAGAAAGCGCGGTGTTGCCCTTAAACATGCCGTTGTTCATGCAGGTATGAAACGTTTTAGAGCGATAATGTTAACGTCTATAACCACTTTTATAGGTTTAGTTCCTATTATATTCTTTGAAACCAGTGCACAAGCCCAAATCGTTATTCCAATGGCTGTGTCATTGTCATTCGGTGTCCTGTTTGCAACGGTTGTAACATTAGTGTTCGTTCCAAGTTTATATTTGGTCATTGAAGATATTAAAAAGAAATTTAGATTTAAAAAGCAGTCTAAAGCGCTTAATGCTGATACTAACCTTGATACAAATATGAATATAAAAGCATAATTTACGCTTAAATTTTCATTTAACTTAAAACAAAAACCCCCTTATAGAGTATTCACTTTATGAAGGGGGTTTTTATATTTCCTCGCAAACTTTCACATGAGAGTTTACCTGCTATTTTCGCTTACGAGTTTACCTGCTAATATATATCTGCAGGGTTATTAACTAGGCACGAGATATTTTTAATAAAAAACAGGTGACAATAGGGCGCTATTTTTGTCTAGTCGAGTCGTGTATATGTGTGCTAGAATGTGCGCCAGAAATTTAACTTAGAGTAAGTAGGTGTGCATCTATGGTGCACAATTTACTTAATTACGCTAAAAGTTAATAGTAAATCTAATTTCTTAGGTGACATTTTTGTTGCTTAAGTTATTGTTTTGTTATTGCTTTTATACTCCCATCAAAAGTAGTGCAAGTGTTTATGATTACAATGAAAAAAGGCTTAGATGTTCCTGTTTTAGGTGCTCCTCTGCAGGTAATCCACGATGGACCGACCATCAAAAATGTTGCAACACTCGGTGAAGAGTTTGTGGGTATGCGACCAACCATGTTTGTAAAAGTGGGTGATCGTGTAAAAAAAGGTCAGGTGATTTTTGAAGATAAAAAAAATCCTGGCGTTAAATTCACAGCTCAAGCTACCGGTGTTGTTATAGAAATTAACCGTGGTGAAAAACGTGTTTTACAATCAGTTGTTATTGAAGTTGATCAAAACGCTGATAGTAGTGAACAAGTTACATTTACCCATTATACTGCCTCAGAATTAAGTTCATTATCACGTGAGAACGTTGTAACAAATTTAGTTGAATCAGGTTTGTGGACTGCGTTTCGTACGCGCCCATACAGCAAAACACCTGCTGTAGACAGTGAGCCCGCAGCGATTTTTGTTAGTGCTATGGATACTAATCCACTTAGCGCAAACCCTGAAGTAGTCATTAATGAGCAAAGTGAAGCTTTTCAAAATGGTTTAACCGTTTTATCTCACTTAACGACTGGTGAAGTATTCGTTAGTAAAGCACCAGGCACCAACATCCCTGTTGATGCAAATGCTACGGTAAATGAATTTAAAGGTAAGCATCCTGCAGGCCTGGTTGGTACACACATCCACTTCTTAAACCCTGTCAATGCAAACAAATTTGTTTGGCATTTAGGCTACCAAGACGTTATCGCATTCGGTAAATTGTTTACAACAGGTGAAGTAGACACATCTCGTGTTATTTCTCTTGCAGGTCCTGGCGCGAAAAACCCACGTTTAGTTCGTACGGTTGTTGGCGCAAGCACAACGGAATTAACTGCTGGCGAAGCGGTTGAGGGTGAGTTACGTGTTATCTCTGGTTCGCTTTTACAAGGTGAAACAGCGAGCAACGTTCATGCTTATTTAGGTCGTTATCATGTACAAGTGTCATTGATACTTGAAGGCCGTGAAAAAGAATTTATTGGTTATATGTACCCAGGGCCAAATAAATTTTCTGTAACGCGTGCTTATATGTCACATTTCTTCCCTAAGAAATTATTCAATATGACCACTACAACAAATGGTAGTCAACGTTCAATGGTACCGATTGGTAACTTCGAACGCGTTATGCCATTAGATATTTTACCTACCTTGTTATTACGTGATTTGGTTGCCGGTGATACCGACAGCGCACAACAACTTGGTGCCTTAGAGCTAGACGAAGAAGATTTGTCGCTTTGTACATTTGTTTGCCCAGGCAAAACAGATTACGGCGTATATCTTCGAAACTGCCTAACCACAATAGAGAAGGAAGGTTAGTCATGGGCTTGAAAAAGTTTTTTGAAGATATTGAACCGCATTTTGAAAAAGGCGGTAAACATGAAAAGTGGTTTGCTTTATATGAAGCAGTAGCTACTGGTTTATTTACACCAGGCATGGTAAATAAAGGTAAAACGCACATTCGTGATAGCATTGATTTAAAACGAATCATGATCACTGTATGGTTAGCTGTTTTCCCTGCTATGTTTTTTGGTATGTACAACATTGGTTACCAAGCTGTGGATGCATTAAATGCCGGTTATGGATTACCACAAACTTGGCAAGTAGACTTATTTACACTACTTGGTGGTAGCTTAACGTCTAGTGCAACCTGGTTTGACATGATGTTATACGGCGCGATGTTTTTCCTTCCTATCTACGCAGTTACCTTTATTGTAGGTGGCTTCTGGGAAGTATTATTCGCTGCTGTACGAGGGCATGAAGTCAACGAAGGGTTCTTCGTTTCATCTATTCTTTTTGCCCTGATATTACCGGCAACTATTCCTTTATGGCAAGTGGCTATTGGTATTACTTTCGGTATTGTTATCGCAAAAGAAATATTTGGTGGCACAGGTAAAAACTTCTTAAACCCTGCGTTAGCGGGTCGTGCGTTTTTATTTTTTGCTTACCCAGGTCAAATTTCTGGTGACGGAGTTTGGGTTGCTGCAGATGGCTTCTCGGGTGCAACGGTATTAAGCTCGGCTAACCAAGGTTTAGTTGATTACTCAATGAACGCTGAGTGGTGGGACGCATTCTGGGGCTTTATTCCAGGTTCTGTAGGTGAAGTATCAACGTTCGCTATTTTACTTGGTGGTGCTTACATACTTTATAAAGGTATAGCCTCATGGCGCGTTGTACTGGGTGTGTTTGGCGGTATGGTAGCGACGTCATTATTATTTAACCTTATTGGTAGCGACACTAACGCAATGTTTGCAATGCCTTGGCATTGGCACTTTGTTCTTGGTGGTTTTGCCTTTGGTATGATGTTTATGGCTACAGATCCTGTAACTATGTCATTTACTAATAGAGGTAAATACTGGTTCGGTGCTTTGATTGGTATAATGGTTGTTCTTGTTCGTGTGGTCAACCCTGCTTTCCCAGAAGGTATGATGTTAGCGATTTTATTTGCTAACTTATTCGCACCACTGTTTGATTACTTTGTTGTTAAGAGCAACATAAAACGGAGGCTTGCACGCAATGTCTAGTAATAAAGAAACATTCGGCAAAACCGTAGGTTTTGTATTAGCTGTTTGTGTCGTTTGTGCGTTGTTCGTGTCTTTTGCTGCAGTGCAGTTAAAGCCATTACAACAAGCAAATAAACTACTTGATCAGCAAACTAAAATTTTAGAAGCTTCAGGCTTACTAGAAAAAGCCGGCAAAGATGTTGTAAAGACTTACAATAAATTTGTTGAAGCACGTATGATTGACCTAGATTCAGGTGAATTCGTTGCAGGTGATGTTAATAACTTCGATGAACGTAGAAACTCTCGTGACCGAGCGGTATCTATGAAGCCAGTAAATGATATCGCAGGCATTAACCGTCGTTCTAATACGGCTGTTATTTATTTTGTGAAAGATGAAACAGGCTCAGTTTCTACAATCGTTTTACCGATTGTAGGCTCAGGTTTATGGGATCTTATGCACGGTTACGTTGGCTTAGAGTCTGACTTAAACACTGTTAAAAGTGTTATTTACTCAGATCACAAGGAAACTCCAGGACTAGGTGCTGAAGTACTTAACCCTAACTGGAAAGCTTTATGGCCAGGTAAGAAAATATATAACGACGCAGGCGAAGTAAAAGCTAAACTTGTTAAAGGCGGCGCTAAAGCTGATGATATCCACGGTGTGGATGCATTATCTGGTGCCACATTAACAAGTGATGGCGTTACTCGTACTTTTCAGTTTTGGTTTGGTAAAGAGGGCTATGGGCCATTCATTACTAAATATCGTGCAGAAGGGGTTCAATAATGTCTTCAGATGCTAAAAAAGTTTTAACGGGTCCTATTGTTGATAATAACCCGATAGCATTACAGGTACTTGGTATTTGTTCTGCACTTGCTGTAACAAGCTCAATGGTAAATGCCTTAGTAATGACGTTAGCCGTTGTTTTTGTAACGGCATTTTCTAACTTGTTTATCTCAATTATACGTAATCATATCCCATCAAGCGTACGTATTATCGTGCAAATGGCGATTATTGCGTCACTCGTAATTGTTGTTGACCAAGTACTTAAAGCCTTCTCTTATCAATTATCGAAAGAGTTAGCTGTTTTTGTTGGTCTTATTATTACAAACTGTATTGTAATGGGCCGTGCAGAAGCTTTTGCTATGAAAGAAAAGCCAGGTGTGAGCTTCTTAGATGGTATTGGTAACGGTTTAGGTTACGGTCTTATTTTATTACTTGTTGCTTTTTTCCGCGAGTTATTAGGTTTTGGTAAATTATTCGGTATTGAAATTTTACCTCTAGTGCAAAACGGTGGTTGGTATCAAGCGAATGGTTTATTAGTATTACCATTTAGTTCATTCTTCGTTATTGGTTTAATCATTTGGGCTATTCGCCAGTGGAAACCAGAACAAGTAGAGAAGGATTAATAATATGGAACATTATATTGCATTATTTGTTAAAGCTATTTTCATTGAAAATATTGCTTTAATGTTTTTCTTAGGTATGTGTACTTTCTTAGCTGTTTCTAAGAAGGTTGATACTGCTATTGGTCTGGGTGTTGCGGTAATCGTTGTACTTGGTTTGGCTGTTCCTATGAACCAAATCATTTATCAAGCGATTTTAGCGCCAGGCGCTTTAGATAGTGTATTGGGTATCACAGATTCTAGTAAATCTATTGACTTAAGCTTCTTATCTTTTATTACCTTTATTGGTGTAATTGCAGCATTAGTTCAAATTTTAGAAATGGTTCTTGATAAGTACTTCCCGGCACTTTATCAAGCACTTGGTATCTTCTTACCACTTATTACTGTTAACTGTGCAATTTTTGGTGCCGTGTCTTTCATGGTAGCAAAGAACCTAACATTAGGTGAAAGTGTTGTTTACGGTATTGGCTCTGGTGTAGGTTGGGCACTTGCTATTGTGTTATTAGCAGGTCTGCGTGAAAAGATGAAATATTCTGACATCCCAGACGGTTTGAAAGGTTTAGGAATCACATTTATTACTGCAGGTTTGATGGCATTTGGCTTCTTATCTTTTGGTGGTATTTCCCTATAGAAGGTCGGTGTAGTGTGAAATCTTCATGTTACACCCATAGTTAAGTTTAAGGAAAAGTCGATGGAAACAATTATACTCGGCGTATCGATGTTCACAGCGATTGTAGTTGCCTTAGTATTAGTAATTTTGTTTGCTAAATCTAAGTTAGTTTCAAGCGGTGATGTGTTGATAAGTATAAACGGCGACCCTGAAAAAGCAGTTACAACTGCTGCGGGTGGCAAATTATTAGGCGCTTTAGCTGATCAAGGTATCTTTATTCCTTCAGCTTGTGGTGGCGGTGGTACATGTGGCCAGTGTCGTGTAGAGGTTCATTCTGGTGGTGGCGATATTTTACCAACTGAAGAAGGGCATATCACAAAGCGCGAAGCAAAAGAAGGCTGTCGTTTAGCCTGTCAGGTTGCAGTTAAACAAGATATGGAAATTGAAGTTGAAGATGAAATCTTCGGTGTTCAACAATGGGAGTGTGAAGTTATCTCTAACGATAACAAAGCAACTTTCATTAAAGAGCTTAAGCTTAAAATTCCAAATGGTGAATCTGTTCCATTTAAAGCAGGTGGTTACATTCAAATTGAAGCACCAGCGCACCATGTAAAATACAGCGATTTTGATATTGATGAACAGTACAAAGGTGACTGGAACCACTTCGGGTTCTTCGATGTAGAGTCTAAAGTAGATGAGCCAACATTACGTGCTTACTCTATGGCGAACTACCCAGAAGAAGAAGGCATTATCATGCTGAACGTGCGTATTGCTACGCCACCTCCAGGACGCTTACATTTACCTGCAGGTAAAATGTCATCATTTATCTTTAATCTTAAACCTAGCGATAAAGTAACGATTTCAGGTCCATTTGGTGAGTTCTTCGCTAAAGAGACAGATAATGAAATGGTATTTATTGGTGGCGGTGCAGGTATGGCGCCGATGCGTTCACATATCTTTGACCAACTTAAGCGTCTTAAGTCTAAGCGTAAAATGTCTTTCTGGTATGGTGCACGTTCTAAGCGTGAAATGTTTTATGAAGACGATTACAACGGCTTAGCTGCTGATAACGATAACTTCGAATGGCATGTTGCTCTATCTGATCCACAACCTGAAGATAACTGGGAAGGCTTGACTGGCTTCATTCATAATGTTCTTTTCGAAGAATATCTGAAAGACCACGAAGCACCAGAAGATTGTGAGTACTACATGTGTGGTCCTCCAATGATGAATGCTGCTGTTATTGGTCTATTAAAAGATCTTGGTGTTGAAGACGAAAATATTATGTTAGATGATTTCGGTGGTTAATTTTAGTTAACTTAATCGTAATTTTAATCTCGATTAATAACTAAACCACAATATAAAGACGACTTCGGTCGTCTTTATCATTTCAGTAAGATAATTAGTGACCCTGCTTATCTTTGGATTTAGTTTAACTCCTGGTCTGGCGTTATCTAGGTTAAAAAGTTAGTTTTGGCGTATTCGTTATGTTACTTAAACGATAACCCAGGAATAAAAATGAATAAAATACAATGGATATTATTAGTATTATCTACATTAACCTTGTCTGCTTGTTTTCCAAGTAACAATAATGGAAAAACAGAGGTTTTACTGCAAGGCTATACAATGGGAACAACATACAATGTAAAAGTTGTTAGTAGTGAAGCAAAAGTAGAAGCGTTAAAGTTAAATAGCAAGATTGATCAGGTCCTTAAGCAAGTCAATCAAGAAATGTCTACTTATATTCCTGACTCTGAAATATCACGCTTTAATAAATCAACTTCAACAAGTCCAGTTGAAATATCAGCAGGGTTTTCTAAAGTTTTAGCTGAGTCGATTCGACTAGGGCAATTAAGCCAAGGCAAGCTAGATATTACTGTAGGTCCACTAGTTAATCTTTGGGGGTTTGGACCAGATCAACGCCCAGAAAAAATACCTAGCGAGGAGTTACTTGACGACGTTAGAAATCGAGTGGGCTTAAAGTATTTGCACTTAGATGGCAATAAATTAACAAAAGATGTTCCGAACCTTTATGTCGATTTATCAACAACGGCTAAAGGCTATGGCGTTGATATGGTAGCTGAGCTATTAGAAAAGCATGGTATTACTAACTATTTGGTCGAAATAGGCGGAGAAATGCGTTTAAGCGGGTTTAAAAACACAGGCGAGCTATGGGCAATCGCCATCGAGAAACCCATTATCGATTCATCAGGTGAACAACGCGCAGTGCATGAGATCATTATCCCCAAAGATAATGCCGTTGCAACTTCAGGTGACTATAGAAATTACTTTGAAATTGATGGTAAACGCTTTTCACATATTATAGACCCCGACACAGGTAAACCCATTAACCATAATCTAGTTTCTGTTAGTGTTATTGCACCGTTGTCTATGACCGCAGACGGACTCTCAACAACCTTAATGGTAATGGGTGTTGATAAAGGAATGACGTTTGCGACTGAGCAGGGAATAGCGGCATTCTTTATTTACAAAACAGAGAATGGCTTTGAAGAGTCATATACTGTAAAATTCAAACAATATTTGAAGTAGATTAAATCCATGTGGATTAACGGTTAACTGTTATCACTTGATTCGGATTTACTTTTGTATCAAAGGCACTCGTTGTTTTGATACCTATCTTCAATATTTTGTATATTTAAAAAGATGTAAACAGTGTTTACATTGTTAAAAGGCTTTTATTATTATGATGATGTTTTTAATTACCTTGGGTTTCTTCTTTGTGGTTGCGGGTGCAATGGCAATTGGTTATATTGTTCAAAAGAAAACACTTGCAGGGAGTTGCGGTGGGCTGGCCAGTGTAGGTATTGAAAAAGCTTGCGACTGTGATAACCCGTGTGAGAAACGCCAAGAAAGGGAACGTAAAGAAGCCAAATTGAAAGCGGATACAGCGAACCGAATAGACGTAGAAAATATATAAATATGACAACTATAAGATAGATGTTCATCAAATACTCGTCAGTCTGATTTTTGTACGATAAGGGCAATGGTTACTATAAAAAAGGGAGCAAGTTATTTATCTTGCTCCCTTTTTTGGTAAGAGCGTTATAGAGAAAAGTAACGTCTACGCGATTAAATAATGGCGGTAATGGGTAAATTAAACTTAATTAACTTACTGAATCTTAGTAAGTTAAAGCAGATTATTCTATAAACTTACTAATACTGCCCGTAATACCATCACTATCTAAACTAAGTTCATGATGAACTTCTGCTTGAGTACCATGCTTAATAAACTGATCAGGTAAACCTAAATTCAGTACCTTTATTTCGCTAATACCTTCAGAGAATAAAAACTCATTAACACCAGCTCCAGCTCCACCGGCAATCGCATTATCTTCAATGGTAACGATATAATCATGATTATTAGCTAACTCAGTAATTAAATGAGTATCTAATGGTTTTACAAAACGCATATCAACCAAGGTCGCCTCTAAATGTTTTGCAGACACTTTAGCTACTTCGAGCATCGTACCAAAACTTAACATGGCAATTTTTTTACCTTCAAGGAGTAGTAAAGCTTTGCCAATCTCAATCACTTCATCGGTATTTGGTAAAGTTTGACCTGTACCAGAGCCTCTAGGGTATCTAACAACAGAAGGGCTACCTAGCTTATGCCCAGTATTTAACATTAATTGGCACTCACGCTCGTTAGATGGGGCCATAATGGTCATGTTGGGTATGCATCTTAAGAAGCTTAAATCAAAAGCGCCTTGATGGGTTGCCCCGTCTGCACCAACAATACCGGCTCTGTCAACGGCAAACATCACTGGGAGATTTTGAATAGCAACATCATGAATAAGCTGATCATAGCCTCGTTGTAAAAAACTTGAATAGATAGCGACTACAGGTTTTTGTCCACCAATGGCAAGCCCTGCTGCAAAGGTAACTGCATGCTGTTCGGCAATAGCTACATCAAAATATTGTTTAGGGAAGCGCTGACTAAATTCTACCATCCCAGAGCCTTCTCTCATGGCTGGAGTTACCGCAACTAGTTTCGCATCTACCTCAGCTGTTTTACACAACCAATCGCCAAATATTTGTGAGTAGGTTGGTAAGCTTGGCTTTGATTTAGGTAAGTTGGTTTCTTCTGGGTTAAACTTAGGTACAGCATGATACTTTATAGGGTCGTTTTCCGCTGCTTGATAGCCTTTGCCTTTCGTCGTTGCAATATGAAGCAATTGCGGTCCCTTAAGGTTGCGCATGTTTTGAATGGTATTAACTAAGCTGTTTACATCATGACCGTCAATAGGCCCGATATAATTAAAACCTAGCTCTTCAAAAAATGTGCTTGGGACAACCATTCCTTTGATATGTTCTTCAGCGCGGCTGGCTAGTTCTTTGATGGGTGGGATGCCATTTAGTAAGCGCTTACTACCTTCTCTTATTCCTGTATAAAGGCTTCCAGAAAGCATTTTAGCAAAATGATTATTAAGTGCGCCGACATTTTCAGAAATCGACATCTCGTTATCATTTAAAATAACAAGCATATCTTTTTTGATATCACCGGCATGGTTTAGCGCTTCAAAAGCCATGCCAGCAGTCATAGCGCCATCGCCAATAACAGCAACTGTTTTTCTGCCTTTGTTTTCTAATTCTGCAGCCACAGTCATACCTAAAGCGGCTGAAATGGAAGTACTCGAATGGCCAACACTCAAAACATCATATTCACTCTCTTCACGCCATGGAAAAGGG
>CAWVWK010000072.1:0-12378 GCA_963933725.1 uncultured Colwellia sp. | reverse complement strand
CCTGAACCCCTTGGAACTGGATGCGCATTGTATAGATTAATTTAATGAGCGCAAGCCTTTTTTCTCGATAAACAATCGTTCGTTCACAAAACACCCAATCTGCTATATTCCTATCCATATTGATTTATACGTATTGCTTTAATCATGTATAAGGCATGCTAATGCTAGGATCCTGTTCTTAAAAAAAAATCCCCCGCTATCACTAACAAGGGATTTTTATTTAGAGTACTATTGCTATAGTCCTTAATAATCGAGGTGAGTAATATGAATATAAATTCGTTTTATCTCTTTTTTTTATCTCAAAAACTATTTTTAACATTTAGCATTACAGCTATAATTGCAAAGTTACTTGAGTTTATTGCCTTTTTCGTCCCATATTTCTACGTCACCCAGGTTAAGCTTGCGAATATTCGCTTCAACCTTCGCTAAATCTCCAATAACTACCCATACCATTGCTTCAGGTTTAAGTTCAGATTTTGCTAATTTAGCCATCATTTCTGGTGTCATGCTATCGTATTTTGACTGTAGTTTTTCAGCTGACTTTTGTTCACGACCTAAATTATCGTTACTGATCATATGATTTAATACAGTGTTAGATTTTTCAAAACGACCAGGTAAAGTAAGTGTTTTACTCTTAACAAATAAATCTAGCTCTTCCTGTGTAGCTGGTTTATTAGAGCGATAGTTTGTAATTTCACCAATAATTTCACTCATCGCTGCTGCTGTTTTATCAGTTTGAACAGGCGCATAGTTATACCATAAACGCTGCCCCCTAGCGCTTGTGATACCAGTATATGCTCCATATGCCCAACCTTTATCTTCACGAAGGTTCATATTCATACGCGCAGTAAAGGTTCCACCTAATACACCATTCATGGTTTCAAGCTCAAGATAGTTATCTGCACCTGAAGATGGCATTAAGTGACCCGCTACAATCATACTTTGTGGTGAGTTAGGACGGTCAACTAAAATTACTTTTGTTTTCTTAGCTAATGCTACATCGGTAAATGACTTCTCACCTTTATTTTGTGTAGGCGTTTTCCATTGTCCAAATGCTGCTTCTAGTTTAGTTTTAATTTCTGCTAGGTTAGTGTCACCTGAAACAAAGATTTTTGCATTATCGGCACGAACCCAAGCACTATGAAACGTTGTCATATCTTGTTGAGTAATCGACATAACAGATTCTTCAGTACCTGATGACGCAAATCCGTAAGCATGCTCAGCGCCATAGAGTGCTTTTTTTATTAAATTAAACGCAACGCTTTGTGGGTTATTTTCATCTTTCTTGATGCTTTCTATGGTAAGTGATTGGTCACGTTTCATATCTTCTGCATTAAAAGCCGGGTTTTGCACTATATCAGCCCATAGCGCGATAGACTCATCTGCGTTGTCTTTAAGAACAGAAGCACTGACAATTAATTGATCTAAATTAGCACTCGCGCCAATACGTGCATTTAAACGGTCTTTTGCTAAAGCAAGCTCTAGTGAACTAAGTGATGTAGTACCTTCATTCATCATTCCCATTGTAAATGCAGCTAAACCTTTCTTGTCTTTCTTATTCGAAGCATTACCACCATCAAATACAATTGACATTTCTAACACGGGAACACTGTGACGCTCTGAAACAAAAACTTCTATACCGTTAGATAGTTTCGCTGTTTGAACATCGGGTAAACTAAGTTTTTTAGGCTCTCCAGGTATAGGGAACTTACTTCGGTCAAGCGTAGACTCTGCTGTTTCATGCTTACCAAATGGCTTCACTATCAACTTGTAGTAACCATCTCTTAACCACTGGCTAGACGTTCTTTGGATATCTGCCGGTTTGGCATTTTCAACCCATGCAAGCTCTTTATTAACAAAGTTCGCATCATTTGCATATAAAAGCCCTTGTGCAAGTGTTGATGCTTTGCCGCTAACAGATTCTAATGAACGAATAACGCCACCATTTATAGAAGCCTTTAAACGCGACATTTCTTCATCGGTTGGTCCGTTGGCAAGGTAATCTGCCAATATTTCTTCAACCACCTTTTCAACAACGGCTACATCACCACCTGTCTTTAGGGTAACTGAAATAGAGAAAGTGGATGCTAAAGAGTGTTTTTGTAAATAAGAATAAGCTGAAGTAGCTAGCTGACCTTCATGAATTAATGCTTGATATAAACGCGAACTTTTACCACTTCCCAAAATAGCCGCAGCTAAATTTAACTCAGTTGCTTCTTTGGTTGTACGCCCCGGTACAGCCCAATTCCAAGTAATACGTGTTTGCGAGACATTGTCGAACATTTCTTCAGATGTATTAATAGTGCGCTCTGGTACCATTGATTTCATGTGGTGAAGCGGATCGCCCGGTGCGATATCAGCAAAATATTTTTCCATCTTCTCTCTTGCTGTTGCTTCATCGATGTCACCCGCTAACACAATGACCGTATTAGCTGCGCCATAATAAGTTTTAAACCATGATTTAACATCGTCTAATGAAGCGTTATCAAGATCTTCCATAGAGCCTATGGTTGAATGTCTGTATGGGTGGCCAACGGGGAAAAGACCTTCTAAAGTTCTGTATTGAGACATACCGTATGGTGCACTGTCACCTTGACGTTTTTCGTTTTGTACTACTTTACGTTGCTCATCTAGTTTTTCTTGTGATATAGCACCGGTTAAATGCCCCATGCGATCAGATTCCATAAATAAGGCAACATCGAGTGCCGACGTAGGGACTGTTTCATAGTAATTAGTTCTGTCAAACCAGGTTGTACCATTTAAACCTGTTGCGCCAATTTCTTGTAAAGGTTTGAAGTAGTCATAATTAGCATTTTCTGAACCGTTAAACATTAAATGTTCAAATAAGTGGGCAAAACCTGTTTTACCTGCTGGCTCATCTTTAGAGCCAACATTATACCAAACGCCTATCGATACAATAGGTGCCTTCCTGTCTTCATGAACGACAACTCGTAAGCCATTTTTCAAGGTAAATTGTGAATGAGGTAAATCAACAAGATTTTGCAGTGGTTCGACTTGTTGCGCTGTTACAACTGGTGCTGGTGTTGCTGCAGTAGATTGACAGCCTGCAGTAAACAGTGAAACTGCCATAGCTGTTGCAAGTACTGAGTAGTTAAATTTTTTCATGGACATTTTTATCCCTTAATTAGTTTTTATTGTCGTATATTAAGTTATACGAATCTCACTTAATATATGATCATTGTTAAATGACCAAAATCGATATTTATTTAGTGAAATTGTTATTACATTTAAGTATTTTAACTTACTCAAATGTAACAACAATTAGTTACAATATTAATATATATGAATAAGCATTTCTGTCATATGAAAAGTATCTATAAGTTGTAACAAATTATACATATTTTAAAGTCTGCTTTGCGTCTAAGAGGGATTGGAGCTAATTGGCTAACTTAATGACTTTCTCATAGTCAGCTGTGAATTGTTCACCGTTAATACTTGGGATGACTCCCAACTGCGCTTCAGGCTTGAAGTTAGCAATAACTTTGCCTTCTGGATTTATTAAAACGATAGAAGCACTGTGATCTACAAAATAGTCTACGTCATCTTTTGATTTTGCACCGGTAGAATACATTAAACCTAAATTTCTTGAAAAAGGAAAAAGTGTTCCATGATCTGCTCTAAGCGCTATAAACTCTGAGTTAAAATAAGCAATATACTGAGATAGCTTTTCCTGTGTGTCACGCTTAGGATCTATACTCACTAAAAGTATTTGCGTATTCTGTGCAATGCCCTTTAATTCATCATAAATAAAATTAAAATTTTGCAATGTTGTAGGACATACATCCGGGCAAGAGGTATAGCCAAAAAACACTAAGCTCCATTTACCGTGCAAGTTTTCATTAGTAAAAGCTTTACCTGTGTTATCTGTAAATTCAAAAGGAGCAATATTTCTTGGGCTTTTATAGTAAAGTGCCTGCTCAGGTAACACAGGCTTGGTAAAATGTTTAAAACTTAACACCCCAATTACCAGAGCCCCTAAGGCAATTGTTGAGATAAAAAATTTATTCATCAATTTAGCCTTAACCTATTGGTAAAAAATAATGATCGAGCAATAAGATCAAGAACAGCGCCATAAGATGCACAATGGAAAACTTAAATGTAGCCATTGCAGTATTTTCATCTGCATTAAATTTTAATTTCCATGCATAGGCAAAGAAAATAACATTTAAGACAACAGCACCAACAAGGTAAAGCCAATTACTCATGCCTACTAAGAAAGGCAATAAACCAACGATAAATAATAAAACCGTATAAAGTAAAATTTGTGTTTTAGTGAAACTTACGCCGTGTGTTACCGGCAACATAGGAATATTAACTTTTGCATATTCTTTTCTTCGATGAATCGCAAGCGCCCAAAAGTGTGGCGGTGTCCAAGTAAAAACTAGTAATACCAATAATAAAGCATGGCCATGTATCTCATTGGTCATAGCAGTCCAACCTAATAAAGGTGGTATTGCTCCTGCTAAGCCACCAATCGTGATATTTTGTGGTGTAGCACGTTTTAAATAAAGGGTATAAACAAAGCTATAACCAACTAAGCCAGCTAACGTCAAGTAAGCAGTTAAAGGATTAACTAAAACATAAAGCATTACAAAACCAATAAGTGCGATAGAAATAGCAAAAACAATTGCGCTTTGCGTTGTTATTCGCCCTTCTGGCAGTGGTCTATTACTCGTTCTGCCCATGATGGCATCTATTTTTTCATCAACAATATGGTTAATTGCCGCCGCTGCTGATGACAATAAACCAATGCCTAACATCGCCGGAAGAAATATTTGCCATGGCAAACTACCCGGTACCGACAAACTCATACCAACTAACGCAGTTAATACCAGTAAAGCAACAACTCTGGGCTTGGTGATATCATAATATGCTTTACATGTAGTTAGCATTTTTCTGATACCTATTTCCTTTACTACTTCATTTGGCATTAGATCAGTTAAGGACTCATCACCATTTAAAACTTCTTCAGACATAATAATTCCTTATATTTTACGACGTAATTGGTAGGTTAGTGCGATTAAGGTCAACATTAAACAGGCAGCGATAATGTTATGACCTACTGCAACGGCAAGTGGTAACGAAAACCAAATATTACTTAAGCCCAAACAAATCTGGATAATAAGTAACAATGCCACCAACGAGGCTGATTTTTTAAATATATTGGTTTTGGCTTTGGCAAACACCAGCAAGATGAGCCAGCCTAGATAAAGTAAAGTGACTAAAGCGCCAATACGATGTACGACATGAATAGTTAAGCGCTGATCAAATGATAAATGACCAAATTCATAAGTTTCTCGTTTAGGTGGAATAATATCAAACGACTCTTCGAACGTGATTCTTTCTTGCCAACCATCTTGACAAATTGGTAATTCAACACAGCTTAATGCAGCATAATTTGATGATGTCCAGCCACCAAGTGCGATTTGAACGGTTAAAATAAGAATACCAATAATACCGTATCGGCCGTACTTTTTAAGTCTATCTTCACCTACAATAGTCGGTTGATTTTTTAACCGTAAATAAAGTAAAAAAAGTAAACATAACGTTGTAAAGCCACCTAATAGATGGCCCATAACCACAATAGGCATTAATTTTAAAGTGACTGTCCACATGCCAAGTGCTGCTTGAAAAATAACAACACCTAAAATGATCATTGGCAATACAAAGGGCAACCTATCTTCACTTTTATTCATGGCTGATTTAGAAGAAATAACGACAATAGCTAAAATTAATAAACCTAACGCACCAGCAAAATATCGATGGATCATTTCATTCCATGCTTTTTGTGGTTCTACTGGCCTTTCTGGGAAGGCCCTTTCTGCAGCAGCTATCTGCTCGCTGGTTTCTGGTACGTCGATTAAGCCATAACATCCTGGCCAATCTGGACAACCTAATCCAGCATGAGTAAGCCTTGTATAAGCACCTAAGGTAACAACGACAATGGCTAACAAAATACTTATAAGCACGATGGTTTGTAAACGCTTACGCCCTTTTGATGCTATAAGAGGCATACTATCTTGTGAAAAATCTATTTGATTATTTGTCATGGTTAGCCCACCTTTGAGTACTTCAGTACTTTTTTCATGTCAGCTAAAATTTGTTTACCAAACTGTGGCAAGTCTTTATGTTCTTTTGGCAGTTCATGGCTTAAAAAAACATTACCAAGCGGATCGACTAAAAATACTTGCGAGTGGTCGATATATTGCTTTGCTTGAGATGGCATTGTAACTAACTGCCACTGGCTTTTAGATACCTGATCTGATTGCTCTTTAGATAATACACTTTGCGTCATCGCTACCGGTGTTACTCTAGGCATTTCCTTACCCAAAGCCACATAAGTATTGTGAACCGCTTCCAAGGCTTTTTCGCAATTCTCATTACATTGCTCAGGCAAGCTATATAAAATTAGCCATTGCTTGGCAAAGCTTTCATTGTTTATGCCCAAATGCTCTAAAGTTAACTCATTACTTAATAATTGACCTTTATTGGTAACGCCCATTTCGAGCCATTGATTTTCAAGGGCTAATTTTGCTAAAAGAATAGGTAATCCAAATGCGACAAGTACCATGATAAGGGTGCGTCTATTTTGATATTGATTACTTTTTTTATTGGAAGTCGCTGCACTACTCATTTCTTTAACCTCTGTTTGCTTTGTTAGCTTTATTATTATGTTTTAAAAATTATTTTTATTATTTATTGCGTTGCGAGTATGTTGCCCAGCACATTAACACTAGCCATGCTATTGCTAGACTAAACCATTGGAAGGCGTATCCTCTGTGCTTTTCAGGTGGCATAACAATCGCCTGCCAGTCTTTTTTATAACCAATTAACTCAGTTTCATTCACATATAAGACAAAAGGTAATAAAGGTTTATCTAATAGCACAGAAAATTTATCTAGTTCGATTTGCTGTACTCTTAATGGCCATTGAAATGATGAAAAATCCTGTGCCATCAATTGAATATTGGGTTCAACAAGTCGTACTTTAGATGCAAAACTAACCTCACCACGATAACCACTAATTTCTGGTAGCTCTTGACGATTAATAGATCCTTGCACCCAGCCTAAATTCACTAAAACCGCGTTTTTCTCTGTCGTTAAAATTTGTAATACCTGATATCCCAACCTACCACCACTTACTTGGTTATCAAGTAAAAATATTTTTTCAGCGACAAAACGGCCACTTGCTTGTACAGGAAAATCATTGATATTTTCAGTATTAGACAATGAAACAACTTGTTGAAGAGAAATGGGACTTGTTGTATTTAATGATGTAATGCGGGATAAACGTTGCTCTTTTTCAATGGCTCGGGATGATTGCCAAAACCCAAGATTGATTAATAAAGAAAAAACGATAACTGTAATAATGAGCCAAAAAACATTAATACTTTTGATGATTAATAGTAGATTGTTTGTCTCTTTATTTTCATTTAATAATGTATCATAACTACTAGACACTTATTGATATCCTTACTAAAAAATAACTATTGTTACTTACTATTTACAAGAAGTTGTTTTACTTTGCTGTGACTAAAAAGTAATCTAAACTACATCCAATAAAAACATAACAAATGGAGCTCTCTGTGCTTTTCAAATTGTTTATACTACTTTTACTCGCTATCATGATTTACAACTTATTTTGCGCGCTTGTTATCATGAACAAGAAACCTGACCCTAGCCAAGAAAACCAGCCCTCTATGACAAAGTTTATTGGCCGACGATTAATGGTTTCTGTTGCTATCATCGCCTTCTTTATTATCGGCTTACTTACTGGTCTTATTACACCAAACCCAAGACCTTTCTAGCTTTCTCTTTAATTCTTTCAACTTATAAGATTAATTTTGATAAATTAAAGCTAAGCTAAATGCTTAGGAACAAAGAACAAGCAAGGAGTTGACGTTAGTCAATGAGTACTTGAAATGAAGTTATGGTACCTGTTCAACTTTCATTTTACTCTCTGCCATAGGCTAGTTTTTAAGATAACAAAGCGAAAATAGTACTATGTAGTTATTCTATTTTAACTGCTTTAAACGATGCTAGGTTGAAAACTAGCCATAGCTCTTCAGATTGCCTCGAAAAAGCGTTACCCTTTGTTGCTTAAAACGGCATTTGGAACAACAAACATTACATTAAGCGCCTCGATTAACCCCTTTTTCAATAGCAACAGAGTTCTAAACTGAAAATTCAACAGACCCTAGCATTTAGCGACGCTTGAATTATCAAAGAATGTAAACGAATACAAAAAGCATCACCCAAACTACATCGACAAAGTGCCAATACCAACTAGCCGCTTGAAATGCAAAGTGACTCTTCGGGGTAAAATGGCCTTTTAATATTCTAAAAAACATTACAATAAGCATGATACAACCTAAGGTTACGTGCATACCGTGAAAACCTGTTAAGAGGTAGAATGTATTACCGTAAATACCACTGGTTAAATACAGCTTCATTTCTTCTGAATAACCATGAGAATATTCAAGTATTTGTAGGCCTAAGAAAACAAGTCCTAAAATAATGGTTAAACCTAACCATACCTTTAATTGTGGACGTTTATTTTGCTCTAAAGCAACATGAGCAAAATGTGCCGTTATTGAAGAAGTTAACAGTAGAATGGTGTTAATTAACGGTAATCCGTACCAACCCATTGCCGTTGTCGTTGTTCCATCTGGTGTTTTCAATAACGGCCAAGTTGCTGTAAATTCAGGCCAAAGCACAGCGCCTGTCATTTCGTTATTTCCCTCTCCGCCTAACCACGGTATAGACAAGGTTCTTGCATAAAATAAGGCTCCAAAAAAAGCTGCGAAAAACATCACTTCAGAAAAGATAAACCAGCTCATGCCTTGGCGAAATGAGTTATCCATTTGATGGCTATATTTACCAGTCATTGATTCATTAATTACATTACTGAACCAACCAAAAAGCATATAGATAACTAATGCGATTCCCGCTAAAAGTACATAACCACCATAACCATTGGTTTCGCTGTTAAGGCTTGATACATAGCTTGCTGCACCGATAGCAATTAAAAATAACGCCAAAGCACCTACAATAGGCCAACGACTTTGTGATGGTACATAATAACTTTCATATTCTTTTGTTGTCATTTCTGTTCCCTTTTTCTCTTAATTATAATTTCAATTAATATTTTCAGGTATTTAATCTGATACTAAGATTCTGCTTTATGCGTTATATCGTACAAGGTATAAGACAAAGTTAAGGTACTTATGTCAGCTGGTAAATCGACATCTACATAAAACTGTAATCCCATTTCTACCTCTTCCCCTGCGCCTAATGGCTGTTGATTAAAACAAAAACATTCTATTTTTTGAAAGTAACTTGCTGCCAAACCAGGAGATACTGAAGGCACTGCTTGTCCTACAATATCGTGTAACGCTTTATTTTTAGCATAGAAATTAACAAATTTCATTTCACCTGGGTGAACGGTAAGTTCATTAACCACTGGCTCAAACTGCCAAGGAATCCCTTTAGCTGTTCGGGTAATAAATTGAACTTTAACGGTTCTAGATTTATCTATACCTTCGTCCGTATAAGTAGCTGCACTTTTATTGGTTTTACCATTTAAACCCGTAATATCACAAAATACATCGTATAAAGGCACTAGTGCAAAACCAAAACAAAACATCGAAAATACAATAAGCACTAACTTTTTAATAACTTTGTTATTGCTTACTTGCTTGTTAACTTCATTACGGCTAGTGTCTTCGCTCATTGCATTCTCTTCTACATTTAATACATTCAAAATGTAATGCTATTGTTCAAATAGCGCATTCTCACTTACTTTCGATTAGTCATTAAAAAGGTGATTATGAATTAACTTCACAACCACCTTATTTATCTAATCAATTTTTGGTGGAGTGCTGAAAGTATGATACGGCGCAGGGCTAGGAACATCCCATTCTAAACCTTCAGCCCCATCCCAAGGTTTAGCTGCTGCTTTTTCACCACCTTTAATACACTTAATAACTAATACTAAGAATATTAACTGCGATAAACCAAACGCAAACCCGCCAATACTTACCCACTTATTAAAATCAGCAAACTGTAATGCATAGTCCGGAATACGACGAGGCATACCTGCTAAACCTAAGAAGTGCATTGGGAAGAACAATAAGTTTACTGAGATAAGCGAACACCAAAAATGCCATTTACTCAATGACTCGTTGTACATATGCCCGGTCCATTTTGGTAACCAGTAATAAGCACCGGCAAAAATAGAGAACAATGAGCCTGTTACTAACACGTAGTGGAAATGCGCTACAACAAAGTAGGTATCGTGATATTGAAAATCTACCGGTGTTAACGCAAGCATTAACCCTGAGAAACCACCGATAGTGAATAAAATTACAAAGGCAATTGAGAACAACATCGGTGTTTCAAATGTCATTGAACCACGCCACATGGTTGCTACCCAGTTAAATACTTTCACACCAGTTGGTACAGCAATTAACATGGTACAGTACATAAAGAACAACTCACCTGCTAGCGGCATACCTGTTGTAAACATATGGTGAGCCCATACGATAAACGACAGAATAGCGATAGAAGCTGTTGCATATACCATTGAGCTATAGCCAAACAGCTTTTTACGCGCAAACGCCGGAATAATGGTTGAAACAATACCAAAAGCCGGCAGGATCATGATGTAAACTTCAGGGTGACCAAAGAACCAGAATATATGCTGGAACATCACCGGGTCACCACCACCTGCGGCATCAAAGAAACTTGTACCAAAATAGGTGTCGGTTAATAGCATGGTAACAACCCCGGCTAAAACCGGCATTACCGCAATTAGTAGGTAAGCTGTAATGAAGAAAGTCCATACAAACAATGGCATTTTCATGTATGTCATGCCTGGAGCACGCATGTTCATAATGGTTACAACAATATTAATTGCACCCATAATTGATGAAATACCCATAATATGCACCGCAAATACAAAAAACGCAGTACTACCATTCGAATAGGTGGTTGAGAGCGGAGCATAGAAAGTCCAACCAAAATTAGGAGCACCACTTTCCATAAAGAAAGAACCTAATAGAATCGAAAAAGCAAAAGGTAATATCCAAAAACTCCAGTTATTCATTCTTGGTAACGCCATATCTGGCGCACCAACCATCATAGGAATCATCCAGTTTGCAAAGCCAGTAAAGGCTGGCATAATTGCCCCAAACACCATGATCAACCCATGCACTGTGGTTAATTGGTTAAAGAAGTCTGGTTCAACAATTTGTAAGCCTGGCTCAAATAACTCCATGCGAATAACCATAGCTAATGCGCCACCAGTTAAAAACATAATAAATGAGAACCATAGGTATAATGTGCCGATATCTTTATGGTTGGTTGTATATAACCAGCGCTTTATGCCAGTCATTTTATGGTCATGTTCATCATGGTGATCATTTTCTAGCGACGCTTGGTCGTTTAATACTTCTGTTGTCATTATGATTACTCCCTACTTCGCACTGGCAGCTGAAACATCAGCAGCTTGTATTAAATCGCCCGTTTTATTAGTCCAAGCATTTCGCTCGTAAGTGACTACCGCTGCAATTTGAGTGTCTGTTAATTGAGGCGAGTATGCCGCCATTGCTGGATTCTTTTTGCTACCGTTAATTACTATATCAAGGTGTACAGCAACATCACCTGTGGCAATAGCACTTCCATCTAAACCAGGAAATGCTGGTGGAAGCCCTTTACCCGAAGGCTGATGACACGCTGCACAAGAGGTCAAGTAAACTTCTTCGCCCATTTTCATCATTTCTTCCATGGTATAGACTTTGGTAAGATCTTCAGATTCAGTTTCAGTCTCAGTTGCAGCAGGAACAGTTTCTTCTGCTGCACTTGTTTCAGTTGTTGCACTTTCTTCAGCACCAACAGCCAATTTTACATCTAACGCTTGAACCGCATCACCAGTATTATTTTGCCAAGCATTACGCTCGTAGGTTACCACTGCTGCAATTTCTTTTAAGCTAAGTTGTTTGCCGTAACCTTGCATACCAGTACCGGCACGACCACTGTAGACAATTTCGATATGCTCTTTAATTGAACCCGTAGTTGCCAAAGCACTGCCTTTTAATGCTGGGAATGCTGGTGGTAAACCAACACCGCTAGGCTGATGACATGCAGCACAATGTGCCAAATAAGTACTTTCACCTAAGGTCATCAATTCGTCCATAGAGGCTGATGCGTTTAATGCATTTTGCTCAGCTGCTGCTGCTTGGCTTACTAATAAATGCTGTTCATCTAGCCATAATGCATAATCTTCTTCTGACTTAACTTCAACAACAATTGGCATGAAACCATGATCTTTACCACATAACTCTGCACATTGACCTCG
>CAWVWK010000071.1:0-12421 GCA_963933725.1 uncultured Colwellia sp. | reverse complement strand
TCTCTTTTTCTTAGCTCTTAACTTCAAACTGACAGCTTAAAACTTTTAACTTGTCCCTTATTATTGCGTGCCGCCAATCGTCATTTCATCAACTTTTAAGGTAGGCTGTCCTACACCTACAGGGACACTTTGACCATCTTTACCGCATACACCGACACCAACATCTAATGCTAAGTCATTTCCAACCATAGATACTTTTTTCATTGCTTCAGGGCCACTTCCAATTAAAGTAGCGCCTTTAATAGGTGATGTGATCTCACCATTTTCTATTAAATAAGCTTCTGAGCTGGTGAATACAAATTTACCCGACGTAATGTCAACTTGTCCGCCGGCAAAGTTAGGTGCGTAAATACCTTTTTTCACTGACTTAATAATATCACGAGGATCTGACTCCCCTGCCAGCATATAAGTATTTGTCATTCTTGGCATAGGTAAATGGGCATACGATTCTCGTCTACCATTACCCGTCGGTTTTACACCCATTAAATGCGCATTATGCTTATCTTGCATATAGCCTTTTAAAATACCGTTTTCAATTAATGTATTGTACTGCCCAGGTGTGCCTTCATCATCGACACTGATTGAACCGCGACGATCTTTTAAGGTACCATCATCTACAATTGTACAAAGTGATGAAGCAACTTGCTCACCCACTTTTCCTGAGAAAGCTGAAGAACCTTTACGGTTAAAATCACCTTCTAAACCATGACCTACTGCTTCGTGAAGTAAAACACCAGGCCAACCTGCACCTAAAACGACAGGAAAGCTTCCTGCTGGAGCCTCTATCGCCACTAAATTAACGAGTGCTTGTCTTACGGCTTCTTCAGCGTAAGTTAAATACCGTGCTTTGTCTCCAACCGCTTCAAAAAAATAACTGTAATCAGTTCTAGCACCACCACCTGAGCTTGCACGTTCTCGTTTACCATTTTCTTCTACTAAGACAGAACAATTTAATCGAACTAACGGGCGAATATCCGTTGCAAAGGTACCGTCAGTGGCAGCAACAAGTACCTCTTCATAGACACCGCTTAAGCTGACAATAACTTGTGTTACACGAGCATCTGTTTGTCTTGCATGTGCTTCAACTTGATGAAGCAAATCTATTTTTTGTTCTTGCGTTAAACTAGCTAAAGGCTGCAACGGTTGATAAGTAGAGCTAATAATCGCATTTTGGAAAGGTGTTACATTAACGCCTGCGCCAGTATCAGCAATACCTTTAGCTGCATCTGCCGCTTTTTGTAGCGCACTCGCATTAATGTCATCTGAATAGGCAAAGCCCGTTTTCTCTCCTGAAATAGCCCTAACACCTACACCACGTTCTAAATTAAACGAGCCATCTTTTACAATGCCATCTTCAAGAACCCATGACTCGTGTTGCGAAGACTGGAAATATAAGTCAGCAAAATCAACTTTTTTGGTCATCATACTAGATAAAGTTTCTGATAAAAAATCTTTATCTAACTGACTTTTTGCTAGTAGGGATTGCTCTACATTATTCATTAAATACTCTTTATTGGTTTAGGTGTCTTGTTTACGACTTTTTAACTGATTACTTCCAGCACGATTAATTTCAGCACAGTGGCTTTTCTAAACGGCTTCTTATCGTTAACTTTATCGTTATTGATATCATTTTTATATCGTTTCTAATTGATAAATTAAATCAATTTTTCAAACGACACATTATTAAGAGGAATACTTCGTCTAATACGTTCAACTTGTCGAGGCTCGAAAGGTACAGTAATACAGCCTTCACCGTACTCTAAACAAGCTAATATTTCTCCCCAAGGATCTATGATCATAGAATGCCCCCAGGTTTCTCTACCATTTTCATGAACGCCTTCTTGACCAGCTGCAATAATATATACTTGGTTTTCAATTGCCCTGGCTTTTAATAAGGTTTGCCAATGCACTTTACCCGTCACGCGAGTAAAAGCACTTGGTACGGTAATGATTTCACTACCTGCCTGAGTTAAAGCATTAAAGAGCAGAGGGAACCTAAGATCAAAGCATACCGTTAAACCTAATTTTGCAAATGGCATGGTGGTTACTTTAGCTGCATTTCCAGCTTGCGTGTACTTTGATTCTTTATATACATGTTCAGTATTTTTGTTTGTAGACTCGTCTTTTTTATCTGAAGAAACGTCAACATCGAATAAATGGATTTTATCATACTGTGTTTCTATATTACCTTCAGGACCAAATAATAAACTGCTGTTAGTAAATTTATCTGCTGTTTCATTAATGATTGGGATAGTTCCCGCCACCAGATAAACACGATACTCTTTCGCTAGTGCTGACAATGCAGAAACTAAGCTATGATTCGTCGATTTCCATTGCCCTGTATCATCGATAGTTAATTGACCATTTTTTTTCGCTAATTCAAGTTGTTGCTTATCACTACCGCCAAAAAATAAACAACACTCAGGCAGAGCCACTAAATGGATTCCTTGGTAAGCTGCAGTTATTTTCTTTAAATATGTAGAAATGGTCTTGAGGTTTTTATCGACATCGACAACTGATGTCATTTGAATAGCGGATAAAAATACATTTTCTGTCGATGAGTCAGTTGATCGTTCTCGCTTCCCAAGAGCGCCTGTCATATTAAACTCCATTGCCTTTAGTGCCATTTTTTGATTGATCAGGTTGCTCTAATGTTTTGTCGGGCGTTATATCGTCTGAATTGTTCACGCTAACGTTTTTACTTTTTCTACCAAGCTCTTTTAATTGAGGGTCATCTATCGGCCCTTTCAATTCAAAATTAAACTCTGAAACGACATTGGCGGTAATAATTTGATCAAGTGCAATACCCGCTAAAAATGTTGCCGGATTCAGTGATGTAGCAACCCAGGCAATAACAGGTAAACTAGAGGTTAGGTTAGGCTTATAAGACATTTTATAGTCAACCATACCAAGGCTTAAATCTGTCGTACCTTTTAGGATGAGGTCTCCTGCCGTACCGTTCATTTTAGTGTCATCTGTATGTAAAACACCATTATTAAGATCGTAATTTCCTTTTATGCTACTGTAAAACATCCCATCACTAAAAATATCACGAAAGTCTAAGGTAAGTTTTCTCAGCAAAGACTCTAAACTTAATACAGAGAATATCTTTGCCGTATCGGGGACTTGCGCTAAATAACCATCATCAATAGCCACATCGAGCTTGCCATTTAAGTGCCCTAAAGAAAAATCATTCGGTGCATCTGACCAGTTAACATTAAAATTTAATTTTCCACCGCTGTCTCTGATAATAGAGCCAAAAGAAAGCGCCGTTAATTCATGCTCAATACTATCTATATCAAGGTTGCCTACCAGTGTTGTTTTCGAAATACCCTTCTCAAGCTGCCATGCAGCATTCGCTTGAACAGAGGCATCTGAGCGTTTTGCGATAAAATTTTGTAATTGGATTTCATCTTTGTTTTCCCTAACAATATCAAAAGAAACCTTTCCTAATCGAAGCTTGTTGATTTGGCAGCGTGCACACACAAAATTAATACGAGGGATACTGTCAAAGCTATTTCTAAGGTTAACTTTGTCTTCTTCTGTTACGTTTTTTTGTACATGTTTTGTACTCGCTTCATGGCTATATTCATCAAGTATTTCTATTTCTTTATCGGTAAAGTGAACGAAGTCAGCATCGATAGACATGCCTTTATTTTCCCAATCGTCATGTAACTTAATTCGACTTCTTGTTTCTTTCGCATTTAATTGCAAGAGCCACCACTGTGGCTTATCAAGCAAATTAAATGATGAATTATGGAACGTTTGTCCCAGTATGGTAAGCTCTTCAACACTACCTCGAACTCTTTTAGGAGAGCTTAGTAAAGGTTTAGAAAGCGTCGTTTCAGCATCGCTAAGATGCTTAGTTTCTTGTTTAGCTAGTTCAGTATTCGGCGGGTTTATCGTATGAAGAATATCATTAACCATTGGCAGCCAAAGACCTACATCAGCTTTTTCTAATTTAGTCGTAATATGAAACCCATTCATTGGTAATAACATAGAATCATCACCAAGTACTAAGTGTGCTTTTGAAAAAGAAGTGGTGTCGTGTTTTAGCTCACCAAAAAAATTTAATTGTTCACCGGCTTTAAGTTCGATGGTAGATTTATGAATACCACCGCGACTTTTAAGTGAAAAAGGCATATCAGTGTTTGCTACCTTTGCATAAGGCACCGGTAAGTTCAGTTTTATATTATTTAAATCTGAATCAATATCTAAGGTATATGAAAAGCCACCATTTTTGTGGTTGTATAGCGCTAAATCGCCTTGCCACTGAAACTCTCCTTGGGCATATTTCTTTAAGCGCGTCGGGACCTTCTCCAGCCATGTGTCATTCTGCCAATCCCCTTTAAAGTCGATATAGGTTTTGTAATTGTTTTCTCTGTCTTCTCCAGTGACATCAAGTTTTAAAGGCAAGCCCGCATAATTTAATGTTAAATTTTGAGTTAATATTTTATCATTTACAAACGTAATACTGCCATTTACATCAGTGAAGTCGACGCGAGGCGTTTGTAATAAAATGCTGTTTTCTTTAAAGTTGAATTGACCTTGAGCGACCCCTTTACTGGTATCATCTAGAGGTAAAGTTAGGTGAAAATTACCATCCACCTTGCCTACCACATTTAAGGTTTCTAGTGCTGCGCCGACACTGCCTTTATAGGGGCTCTGTTGTAATAGTTTGGTAAACTCATGGGCTTCAACAGGCTGTACAATAGCATCTACTGTAAGGATTTGATTTTGCCCTAAATCGGCAATACCAACCTCAACACCTTTTATATTTAAATCCGTTAAAAAGCCATTTCGCCCCGTTATCATCATCCCTTCGTTAGTAAAGTTTAAGTTGGCTGTAAATAATGTAATAGGTGCCCAACTATTGGCAAACTTAAACGTGCCATCTTTAATTTCAGCATCCACAACAAAAATACCGCTATTATCTTTAAATGGGAAATTAGATAGCGGACCATTAAATAAAATATTCGCCTGAGTGATATCGCCATCTAACAATGATGTATCTAAGTAATTGAATAGATTTTCACTCATCAACGTTAATGGGTAATAGTGTTCAGCGAAACGAGCATCCCCCTCAACAATGCCCATCAATAATCCCATGGTCGATTCACCCTCTTTTGGCGCATCAACTTTTAAGCTCCCAGATAAGTTTAATTCTGGGGAAGTCATATTTACGTCATTTACAGCGAGTGTCCATCCTTGATCATTAAAAACAAATTCAGTATTCATTGACAAAGCGTCATATGGGATTGGCAACATAAAATGTTTTTCTAAATCTATTGCACCATTTTGTGATGAAGCGTCAAGCGTTAGCTTATCGTTATGAAAATTCAAATTTCCAAAGACATTTTTAATCCCAGGAATACCACCACTGTAATTAGTGCTTATATTATTGAGGGTTGCATTAACAATAAAATCATCTGGTTGATTATAGAGATAAATATCGTCAAGAGTACCTGTTAGTGAGAGTTGGGAAAAAGTTTGCTTTAGCTCAATATCTTCTACAAAAAGCGGTAATATCTTACTTGCAATTGCCATATCTAATGACGAAATATGTCCGGTAAGTTTTGCCCCTCTTTTTTTCATAAAAAGCTTAAAGGGTTGTGCATGGTATTCATTCACACTTAATCTAAATGGTGTTGAATACAGGGTAAAGCCTTGCTTATTTTTATTTTGAGCAAGCATGACTTGTGTTGGAGCAAGCTTTATTGTTTGGTTACTGTTTTGTTGGGGTTTGCTTATATTCCAAGAAACTTCATTTTCGTAAAGCTCAACTTGCAATCTATCAATTTCACTACCACGAATTCTAGCCCAAGCATCGAAATTAATATTTGATGATGAGTTATCGTTATTTACCGCTAAGAATTGCGATAGCCATGGTGTGATGTCGAGCTGGTTAGCATGCAAGTATGCCCCACCATTTAAATCTTGAGAGTCATCACCTTCGACACTAATGTTGACTTTAACTTGTGTATCACTCAAGTCATCAAGGATAACCATCCCTTGTGCTTTATGTATAGCGCCATCATTTAGCCAACGAATACGCACTATTTTAAAACTTCTATCTTGCTCAGCACCGACGTTAATTTGGCTATCTAAAATAGCAAACCTTGAAATTCTATTTAAAAATAAATTGGCGATCTGTGTAAAAGCAAAATTTTCTTTAGCTTGTTGTTGAGTACCATCAAGTTTAGGTGCGGTATCTTGCTCATCGTTCCAAAGCCCTTCATCAATATATATTTGAGCCCCTTTAAGCGTAAGAAGCTCCGAGACAAACTGTTGGCGTGTCAATGTCTTCCACATATCTACTTGAAGCTCAAACTCACCAATATAAATTTTAGTTTGTTCGGTATCTAGTAATTGGACGTTTTTAACAATAAGAACAGGCCCTAAATTTCGCCATGACATCGATAAATCGCCAATAGAAACTTGCGTGTTATAATTACCGTTTATGTAATCTTCTAGTTCTGTTTTATAGTTACCAACATAAGGAAGTAGTAAGCGTAAACTACTGGAGAGCAAAGCAAAAAGCACTAACAAAATTGCTAGTGTTTTAAAAAGCTTACTCAGCCAAAAGTTTGAGGTTTTTTCTATATTCATACTTACTTTACTACATCACTACATCATGACAACATCAAATTGTTCTTGATTATACATAGGTTCTGTTTGAACTTTAATGAGTTTACCAATAAATACTTCAACTTCTGCTAAATGGTGGTATTCATCATTCACTAGGGCTTCGCTTACTTGAGTAGAAGCGTAGACAATAAATTTCTCTGCATCATGCGCCCTATTCACCCTTACTATTTCTCTTAGTATATCAAAACAAACACTTTCCACTGTTTTTAAATGTCCTCGGCCTGTGCATTCCGGGCATTCCCCACACAAGATATGCTCTAAACTTTCTCGTGTACGTTGTCTTGTCATTTCAACAAGCCCTAACGCGGAAAAGCCATGAATGCTATATTTCACATTGTCTTTAGACATCGCCATATCTAAACTATGTAGCACGCGGTGTTTGTGATCATCATTTTTCATGTCAATAAAATCAACAATGATAATTCCGCCCAAATTACGTAGCCTTAATTGCCTTGCTATCGCCTGAGTTGCTTCGATGTTGGTGCTAAAGATGGTATCTTCTAAATTGCGATGACCAACAAAAGCGCCGGTATTTATATCAACCGTTGTCATGGCTTCAGTTTGATCAATAATTAAATAGCCACCCGATTTAAGCTCTATTTTACGGTGCAATGCTCTTTGAATTTCAGACTCAACATTAAATAAATCGAAGATAGGCCTTTCGCCTGGGTAATACTCCATAACACTTGTAAGCTCAGGGACAAACTCATCGGTAAAACCAACTAGCTGATCAAAAGTGAGCTTTGAATCAACTCTAATACGCTCTAATTCAATACCGACAAAATCTCTTAAAACACGTAAAGATAAAGACAAATCTTGATACAAAGGCATTTTCACTTGCTTACGCTGTTTTCTTTCAAGCACCTTTTTCCAAACTCGACATAAAAATTCAGCATCATGTTTAAGCTCTTTCTCATTTGCCCCTTCTGCTGCCGTACGAACAATAAAACCTTGTTCTTCGTCACAATAAGGAGAAATTATCGACTTTAACCGTTTACGTTCTTTATCATCTTCAATACGTTGAGATATAGCAGCATGAGAGGCAAATGGCATTAAAACGAGATACCGAGCAGCGATGGTGATATCTGTGGTTAAACGAGCACCTTTAGTTCCTAACGGGTCTTTAACAACCTGAACCATAATATACTGACCTTCATGAACAAGGCTTCTGATATCAGGTACTTCTTCCACCGATTTTTTTTTACCTCGTTTCTTAGAAGCTGAATGAGTATGAGCCTTATTCTCAGGTTCGGTTTCTATTTTAGTCTCTACGTCATTCATCATTAACTTAGTGTTAATGTCTGATGCGTGTAAAAATGCAGCTTTATCTAAATTAATGTCAATAAAAGCGGCTTGCATACCCGGTAAAACACGTATCACTTTACCTAAATAGATATTGCCAACGATGCCACGTTTGGCTTCACGCTCTATGTGAACTTCTTGCAAAGAGCCATTTTCTATTAGCGCGACTCTTGTTTCACTTGGGGTTACATTAATTAATAATTCACTGCTCATTATCTCACCTATATTTTTTTTGTAGCGAGGTTGGCAAGCCGCACTCTGATAATAACATGGCTGTTTCATAAAGAGGCAATCCAACAACAGCCGAATAACTACCCTCAATTGATTTAACAAATTGACCGCCTATTCCCTGAATTCCATAGGAGCCAGCTTTATCTTGCGGTTCGCCACTTTGCCAATATCGGCCGATTTCATTGTTTGAAAGCGCTTTAAAATTTACTTTCGTTGTTACCAATGTACTTTGAATAACACCTTCCCCTACAACGGCAACACTGGTATAAACTTTGTGTGTTTTGTCGGATAATAACCTAAGCATACGAGCACTATCTGCTTCGTCATCGGGTTTGCCTAATATTTCGCCTTCGGCCACAACACTGGTATCAGAACCTAAAACGAGGGTATCTTTTTGCTCACCAACAGACAGCTGTTCAAAGGCATATTGCGCTTTTGCCACAGCTAACCTTAACACATAATCCTCTGGAGATTCATTTGCTAATGTTGCTTCATTGATATCACTGTTAGACGTCGAAAAATGGAAGCCTAGTTGCGTTAAAAGCTCTTTTCTTCTGGGTGATTTAGAAGCCAGGATAAGGTGCTTATTTGTTTGCTCTTGAGCGTTACTTTGAGAAATAGCTTGAGAGTTATCTTTAGAAAAAGTTGCCATAAATGTGCTCTTAAATTACTAAACGAACGTTTTGCTAGATCATAGCCATTTTATTCCAATAAGCAATAATACACTCTTTTACCCTTTAAAAGTTTTATTTTCTTATGAAACATAGCCAATTCTATTAAGTTATTTTCCACTCAGCTAAACATTGAATTTAATGGCGTCATTAAAAGTCTTCAATTATTGGTTTTGTAACGCTCGTTGAGAAATAACGCGGTCATCCCCCTAAACAAACAAAAGTAGCAATGCTCAAAGGGTTATTATCAAACCCAGAATCGCCATCTCAATCAGACTGTAACCATGGTTAAATACTATAACCCGCCTTAACCTAGCCTACATTTCCTGTCCCTGGAGTGGTAGTAACATGTCTCTGGTGTGGCCGTTAACAAAACTGCCCGAAGCAGCTATAACAGGAGTTTTTTCAGATAAGCCAGCGGTAATATCAAATAAGATTATTTGCCATTTTAAAGCATTATGAATATATTCTTTAGGAAGGTCGGGCTTACCGATAAGCTTAGTTATTAATTTAAGATATAGACTAGGTTCTGTTTGCAAAGCATCGAAAAGGATTTTAGAAAGATTGTCTGGCTTTGTAACTTCATTGTTTAATAAGCACAACTCTATAGACTGGCTTCCTAGAGAAAGGCCAACTAAATCCCTTCTTACATTCATTATGCTAGGTTTTCAATTTCTAGTAAGTATTTTTAATGCGCATGTCACATATTTCAAGATAACAATAATTGTCAATAACACGTATTGTTCATTCTTTATTTAACTTGAAAATTTCGACGTATTTTTCTGAGTAATAAAAACAACCAAGGCCATAGAATAATGGTAGTAATAACAGGTGACAAATAACCAATGACAAAAACAGCATCAATGAGTAAATGCTGTAACCAAAAAACAATTAACTGGTATAAAGCCGTAACGACACCGACAATAAGTGCCTGCTGCCAAACGGAGAAGTTTCTAATTTTTTGGAAATTGCCGATAACAATATATAAAGAAAGTGCCATCGCTGCGGCGTTCACCCCTAATGTAGCACCTAATAACACATCAAGTAACAAGCCCATAAACCAAGCGGTTATCACATTTACATATGTAGGTAGTGCTAAACTCCAGTAACATAAAACAATAAGTACCCAACTAGGGCGAAAGTTATCAAAACTTAAAGGCAAAGGCATTATGCTAGCAACAAGTGCAACCAGTAAGGTAAGTATAATAATAAAGCCGTTGTGAGCAAACATTATGGGTTCACCTTTTTCTTTTCTGCTTCTTTATTTGTCGAAGACTTTGCAGACGATTGTTGACTTTTTGTTGCTGGTGCTTTTGAGAACAGATTGACCGGCTCTGTTTCAGTAAGCAGTAACATATATCTTAAACGATTAATCTTGGCGATTGGCTTGCTATATATTGTTGCGTACTCGTGACCAATATCAAGTTTCACAAAAGTCACTTCTGATACAGGGTAACCTTCAGGATACTTCCCGCCTAAACCTGAGGTTACGAGTAAATCGCCTACCTGTATATCTGCGCTTTGCTCAACGAAGTTATGAATTAGCCGATTAATATTACCGCTACCTGTGGCAATCAAACGAACCCCATTTCTTTTTACCCTAACAGGAATGGCATGTGTCAGGTCGGTGATCAATATAACTCTTGAATGTTGGGTGCCTGCATGGAGCACTTGCCCTACGACCCCTAAAGCATCGATAGCGGGTTGCCCTTCATAAGCACCATCTTCTTTACCTCGGTTGATAACCACCTGATGTGTGTAAGGGTCACTATCTAAAGAAAGAATTTCAGCAACCATTTTCTTACTTTCACCTCGAACCGGTGAAGAAAGTAATGAGCGCAACCTATCATTTTCTTGCTTAACAATATCAAGTTGCATTTTCTGTTCATGAAAAAGTAATTCATCAAGCTTGTACTGTTGGTTTTCTTTAATGAGTTGATTTCGAGTGATTAGGTTTTCGGCCCCCCAATTAAGGAGTTGCTTGGGCTTGTTTGCAATAGACTGTAAAGGCGTAACGAGCGACTGCAAGTAATCCCGAACGGGTTGAAAACTTGCCATGGTGTGATCAAAAAACATTAACATCACAGAGCAAAAAAGCACCAAAACGAGTCGGTGCTTTGATGATGGTCCATGTTTAAATATTGGGTTCATAAAATCAATGTATCAGGAGAAAAATACATTGGGCTACATTTAAATTGTTAACTCATTTTTAATTAACAACACAAAGCAACCCAAACAGACTATTTATTCATAAGAGAATAAATCGCCACCATGCATATCTACCATTTCTAATGCTTTACCACCGCCTCTTGCAACACAAGTTAATGGGTCTTCTGCAATTACAACAGGAATCCCTGTTTCTTCCATTAACAATCGGTCAAGGTCTTTTAATAAAGCACCACCACCAGTAAGTACCATGCCACGCTCAGAGATATCTGAAGCCAGTTCAGGTGGAGACTGCTCTAAAGCAACCATAATAGCACTTACAATGCCGGTTAATGGTTCTTGTAATGCTTCTAAAATTTCGTTGCTGTTTAGGGTAAAACTACGCGGCACACCCTCAGCTAGGTTACGACCACGTACTTCAATTTCTGCTAATTCTTCACCTGGGTAAGCCGAGCCGATGTCATGCTTAATACGTTCTGCTGTCGCTTCACCAATTAAACTACCAAAATGACGACGTACGTAATTAATAATCGCTTCGTCAAATTTGTCACCACCGATACGAACAGAAGAAGAGTAAACAACGCCGTTTAATGAGATAATACCAACTTCTGTGGTACCACCACCGATATCAACAACCATCGAACCAGTCGCTTCTGATACAGGCATTCCTGCACCAATCGCTGCAGCCATAGGCTCATCAATCAAATAAACTTCACGAGCTCCTGCGCCCATGGCTGATTCACGAATAGCACGACGCTCTACTTGTGTTGAACCACAAGGTACACATACTAAAACACGAGGGCTTGGACGAAGAAAGTTATTACTGTGAACTTGCTTAATAAAGAACTGAAGCATTTTTTCTGTTACGAAGAAGTTAGCGATCACACCATCTTTCATCGGTCTTATGGCTTCAATGTTACCAGGTGTTCTTCCTAACATCGCTTTTGCTGCAGAGCCAACGGCTGCAACACTTTTTGAGCCACCAACACGATCTTGACGAATAGCAACAACAGATGGTTCATCAAGGACAATACCCTGATCTTTTACATAGATAAGCGTATTTGCAGTACCTAAATCAATAGATAAGTCATTGGAAAACATGCCACGAATTTTTTTAAACATAAGGAAGACGACCCAGTAAAGTACGGATAAACTGCGCTATTTCATCAAGCGACAGTCGATTACAACTGGCTATCATAACCTAGTATTAATTGATTTTATAGCTGTTTCAGCAAAGTTTCTAAGGATTTTATTGGTGCTGGGTTTGCAAGGAAAACAAAGGATAAAACACCGCCTTAAATTAATCTGCCGTGAATGTTTGTATTTTGTACTAAGAAGGCAATTGCTATTAATTCCATGAAGCACACAACACTTTTAATTAAACCTCCGTAGGTGAGCATTTA
>CAWVWK010000070.1:0-12450 GCA_963933725.1 uncultured Colwellia sp. | reverse complement strand
CCATTAGCCATTAGCCATTAGCCATTAGCCATTAGCCATTAGCCATTAGCCATTAGCCATTAAAGTATTTGGCCTCAATAATTGATTAACCTACTAGATTAAAGTGAAGTTTAATCAAATTATTTTATAATACACTTTCAACTATCCTACTCCCACAGCTTTTCATTTTGATATAACTCATATAGCCCTTCAGAACGGCCTATTAATATGTTTGCAAAGGATTCTTGTGTCTTGTCTTGTTCTTGTAATAGTTTTTCAGCCTGTAATTGCCATTTTAAAGCAAAATGCCTAATAGACTCCCTTGCTGATGAAGCAATGTCCGCTTTAATATGATCTGTCGGTAAATCGCCAGAAATGGTCCATATGAAACTACCGTCTAATAGTTTTAATTTCCAAACAGATAATAAAGGCACTAAATAACGGCTTTCTTGCGTTACAACACTGTCGGTAACCAGGCCTTTTTCAGCAAGATATTTAGTGGCAACTAAATACTGTTCTCTTATCCATTGTTGTCTTTCTTGTTCATTTAACTGTGATTTTTCTGTCATAACTACTACTCTCTAATGGTGCTTTATGTAAATTCTTTCTATTATCTATAATGTTAACTATAAAATGCCTGTATCAGTTACTGAACACTTTTAAATTTTTAATAAACATTAATTTTTGGCGAGTGCTATTTTGCTATTCAGCCTGATGATAAAGTTGCTCCATCATACTTCATTTGACTGTACAACATCAATAAAGCCGTTTGCTATAGATCTTGTGATGTGCTCTTTTTGATACCTACAAAATTAATAAGGATAAAATTATTTATGGCTATTTTTGATTTAGTTGATTACGACAACCATGAGCAAGTCGTTTTTTGTAGTGATAAGGATTCAAAACTAAAAGCAATTATTGCCATTCACAGTACCAAACTTGGTCCAGCAGTCGGTGGGTGCAGAATGTGGGACTACGCAAACGATGAAGAAGCTGCTATTGACGTGCTTAGGTTATCAAAAGGAATGACTTATAAAAACGCATTAGCAGGATTGAAAATGGGCGGTGGCAAGTCAGTTATTATAGGCAATGCCAAGGTGTTGAAATCAGAGCGGCTTTTTAAAGCATTCGGCAAAGCACTTAATGATTTAAATGGCCGTTATTATAGTGCTGAAGATGTGAATATAAATACCGATGACATCGCCATTGCGAATACCGTAACCCCTTTTGTAACCGGTACAGAGGGCAAAAGTGGAAATCCAGCTCCTTTTACAGCGCTTGGTACTTATTTAGGGATTAAAGCCGCTGTGCTGCATCAGTATGGTAAATCAAGCTTGAAAGACCTAACCGTCGCAGTGCAAGGGTTAGGCAGTGTTGGTTTCAGTCTTTGTGAACTACTCCACAAAGAAGGTGCAAAACTTATTGTAACGGATGTAAACCAAGAAGCGATTAACAGAGCTGTAAATGAACTAGGTGCGATATCAGTAGGTCTAGATGATATATATGATCAACAAGCAGATATATTTTCGCCCTGTGCCCTTGGTGCTTCAATTAATGATTCAACCATAAATCGCTTAAAAGTCTCTATCATTGCGGGTTGTGCAAATAATCAATTAGCGCATAACAAGCACGATAAAATATTATTTGATAAAGGTGTGCTTTATGCACCTGATTACGTTATTAATGCAGGCGGTATTATCAATGTCTCTTTTGAAGAGAATTATTGTAAAGCAAGTTCAATAAAGAAAGTTGAAGAAATTTATGACACCCTTACTACTATATTTAAAAAATCGTCATTAGAACATAAACCTACTGGTTTAGTCGCTGATGAATGGGCTCAAGAAATACTTAAAAAAGGTGAAAAATAGTCTGTTAAACAGTTATACCAATCTAATTTAAAGGTCATTAATCAACTTAAAGACCTTCTATCACGCTAAGATGTTACCCTTAATTATTATCTTAAGTGGAAATATGTAGGATATTTGATTAATCTATTAATTGATATTTATCGCGTAAAATACTGATAATCTCTTCTTTGGGATTATCACTTAGTTGAATTTTCTTACCTGTTATTTTTTCTGCTATATTGGTATAAGTTTTCGATACATCCATTAAAACAGATAACGGCAGTTGATTATTTCTAGCGAGGGCTTCACGTTCGTCCATTCGAGATTTATTAAGTAGAATGTCTGGGTCTGGAAAATGACTAAGTAACAGCTGTCTAAAGCCTTCTTTCGAGTTTTCAACGACCTGACCTGAAAGGTAAGCTTTACTATCCCAAAGCCTTGAAGAGTCAGGGGTGCCCACTTCATCCATATAAATTAACTTACTCTGACCCTTTTTATCCTTTACGTAACCAAACTCAAATTTGGTATCAACAAAAATTTGATCTACCTTACTAAGCTCATTAGCAATAACTGCAAACCCCTGTGTTAAAAGCTTTTCATATAGCGCGATATCACTTTGAGATTCAAAGTTAAATGCTGAAAAATTGTCTTCTATATTCTTACGGGTGATATTTACATCATCAACCGCAGGTACACCAGGTATATTTTCTAAAATTCCTTTTGTTGAAGGTGTTTGTAAAAGTGCTGGTAATTTACCCTCTTTTGTTAGACCCTCTGGCAATTGTATGCCACAAAACTCCCGCTCTCCCTTCTCATAAGATCGCCACATTGATCCAGTGATGTATTGACGACATATTGCTTCAATCATGACAGGTTTTGCTTTTTGTACTATCCATACCAAAGGGTGCGGAATATCTAAAATATGGCTATCTGCAAGACCATGTTGCTTGAATAATTCAAACCAATGATTAGAAATAGCATTTAATGCTGCTCCTTTACCTGGAACACCTTTCATGCCTCCTTCACCTTCCCAAATACAGTCGAAAGCAGAAATACGATCGCTTATTACCATAATCGCTAAAGGCGTATCATTTGGAACGTCATAATCGTTAGCTTGAATTAAGCGAGCACTGTCTTCTTCATTTAACCAATAAACAGACCTTACCTTGCCATTATGAACAGGCTTATGGGTGCGAATAGGTAAATCGTTGTTTACCGCTAAAACTTTTTGTGAAAGATTCATTCATTGACCTTATTTTTTTAGAAAGTTGAACAGTGTTTTCTCAAATCATACCATTTTGTAATGAATAGACTTCAATGCATAAAACATATTCATTAAAAATTTATAACCATTCCATTAAGTTTGTGATCTTGTTGTAGACAGAAAAATTAATCAGGGCAAGGCGCTCGATTGAGTAATAGCTAGCTATTGTGATTGAGTCTTTTGAAGCCATGACTTATTTTAACCAGTACAAGTGAGCAATAACATAATTTAATTGGTATTACCGTTAAAAGTAGAAAAGGACGCTAATGCGTCCTTTTATTTAAGCTGTTAAAGCTTACACTTAACTTATGCTGATAAAGAAGCTTGCGCTTTTTCAACTAAGAAAGTAAATGCTACTTTATCATATACTGCAATGTCAGCTAGGATCTTACGATCGATTTCAATAGAAGCCTTTTTAAGACCATTAATGAAACGGCTGTAAGATAAACCATTTTGACGAGCTGCTGCATTTATACGAGCAATCCAAAGTTGACGGAATTGACGTTTACGTTGACGACGGTCACGGTAAGCGTATTGGCCAGCTTTAGTTACAGCTTGAAAAGCAACGCGATAAACGCGACTACGAGCACCGTAGTAACCTTTAGCTTGCTTTAGAACTTTTTTATGACGTGCACGAGCTTGTACACCACGTTTTACTCTTGCCATTTTATATCTCTCCTATTAACCGTGACGTAAAAGTTTTTTGACTGACTTAATGTCAGAAGCAGCGATCATGCATTTAGCACGCAAGTGACGCTTAACTTTAGTACGGCGTTTAGTCAAAATATGACGCAAGCCAGCTTGTTTGAATTTATATCCAGTAGCTGTTTTTTTAAAGCGCTTTGCAGCACCTTTATTGGTTTTCATTTTAGGCATTTTATTTCTCTCAATTTATACGCTAACGATGAAGCTAGACGTATATGCCAAATATAAAGTAGCGAGGGCGAAAACAATTTATCTGTATTCGAAAATACCGTTAGATCATTTTACTTGTAGGCCTTTACTACCAGCGTTAAAGATAAAGTTGGTGAATTAAAACCGTTTAAAGTATATAAAATACACTTCAAAGGCATTAATTACTTGTCATACCATGCTTTATCTATTTTTTGGGGCTAAAACCATCACCATTTGACGCCCTTCCGCTCTACGAGGAAAGAATTCCAAAACAGTTAGCTCTTCTAAGTCGTTTTTAACACGAGTTAGTAATTCTAAGCCAAGCTCTTGGTGGGCCATTTCACGGCCACGGAAACGTAATGTTACCTTGACCTTGTCGCCGCCTTCTAAAAAGCGTTTCAAGTTTTTCAATTTAACTTGATAATCGCCTTCATCTGTACCAGGACGGAATTTAATTTCCTTAACCTGTATTTGTTTTTGCTTTTTACGTTGCTCTTTCTGTTCTTTAGATTTTTCATAAAGAAACTTGCCGTAATCCATCACACGACAAACAGGAGGTTTGGCAGTTGGGCTTATTTCAACAAGATCTACACCTGCCTCATCAGCTTGGTCCATTGCTTCATTCAGTGATACTATGCCACCTGGCTCTCCGTCAAATTTAATTAAACGAACTTCATTATCAGCAATACCTGTGATTAACTCATTTAAACGATGTGCTGGCTCTTTACGTCCGCCTCGTTGTCCACCTTTAATAGCCATGTTCCTCCTACAGAACCTTTATTTTATATACTTATTTAAATTTATTAAGTTTATTTATTTACAACGTAAAAATTATTTTATTTATGTTTAGTCAATTTTATTACAAATAAACAATTATTATAACCTGTTTTTTACTTCTTCATCTAACTTAGTAATAAAGTCATCAACAGACATTTTTCCTAAATCTTCACCACTTCGAGTTCGTATAGCAATTTCATTAGCTTCCATTTCTTTATCGCCAACAACTAACAAATACGGAACACGCTTCAAAGTGTGCTCGCGAATTTTAAAGCCTATCTTCTCATTTCTCAAGTCTAGTTTTGCTCTAAATCCATTTTCTTTTAGTTTTTTTACAATTTTTTCACAATATTCACCTTGTTTGTCGGTAATATTCATAATTGTAACTTGAGTTGGCGCTATCCATGTTGGAAATTTACCCGAATACTCTTCGATTAAAATACCAATAAAGCGCTCTATTGATCCTAAAATAGCACGGTGAATCATTACTGGTATGTATCTTTCGTTGTCTTCACCAACATATGTTGCACCTAAACGCTCAGGAAGTGCAAAATCGAGTTGAACTGTACCACATTGCCAAGCTCTGCCTAAACAGTCCATCAAAGTAAATTCGATTTTTGGTCCGTAAAAAGCACCTTCTCCGGGAAGATATTCAAACTTAATGTTACTGTCTGTTAATGCTTGCGCCAAACCAGCTTCAGCTTTATCCCAAATTTCATCACTGCCGATACGGTTTTCAGGACGTGTTGATAATTTAACAACAATATCATCGAAGCCAAAAGAGCCATAAACATCGTAAACCATATCGATACACTTTTTCACTTCGTCTTGAACTTGAGATTCCATACAGAAAATATGAGCATCATCTTGAGTAAAACCACGTACACGCATTAAGCCATGTAATGAACCAGAAGGTTCATTACGATGACAACAACCAAATTCAGCAATACGAAGTGGTAAATCACGATAAGATTTTAAACCTTGGTTGAAAATTTGTACATGACCAGGGCAATTCATCGGTTTTATCGCGTACTCACGTTTTTCAGAAGTTGTTGTAAACATACCATCTGCATATTTATCCCAATGGCCTGATTTCTCCCAAAGGCTTCTGTCCATCATCATCGGTGCTTTTACTTCGTCGTAATCATAAGTGTGAAGTTTTTCACGAACAAATTTCTCTAACTCAGTGTAAATAGTCCAACCATCATTGTGCCAAAATACCATACCTGGCGCTTCTTCTTGAAAATGAAACAGATCAAGAGTTTTACCTATTTTACGGTGATCTCGTTTTTCAGCTTCTGCTAAACGTACGATATAAGCTTTTAATTGTTTTTTATCTGCCCAAGCGGTGCCATAAACACGCTGTAGCATTTTTTTTTCGCTGTCACCACGCCAATAAGCACCTGCAAGTTTCATTAGTTTAAAATGATGACAATGACGCATACTAGGAACGTGTGGTCCTCGACACATATCAATGTATTCTTCATGATGATAAAGTGCTGGTGTATCATCTTGGCTGATATTCTCATCTAGAATTTCAACTTTATAAGTTTCACCACGTGCTTCGAATGTGTCACGTGCTGTTTGCCATGAACCTACCTTTTTAATTACTTGGTAATTAGTTCTAGCTAATTCCGTCATGCGTTTTTCTAACTTCGTAAGATCGTCTTCTGTAATGGTATGTTCTAAATCAACATCATAATAGAAGCCGTTGTCGATGGTTGGCCCAATAGCCATTTTAGTATCTGGCCATAGCTGCTTAATTGCATGACCTAATAGGTGAGCACAAGAATGGCGAATGATCTCTAAACCCTCGTCATCTTTACTGGTAATTAATTGTAAACTAGCATCTTGTGTAATTAACTCGCAAGCATCAACAAGTTGACCATCAATACGTCCAGCGATAGTCGCTTTTGCAAGACCAGGACCTATATCAAGTGCAACATCCATTACACTTACAGCATTTTCGAAAGAGCGTTGAGAACCATCAGGGAGAGATATAACAGGCATTATTTTTTCCTTAATCAGTGGTGGCACATACCAAGTGTCACTTGAGATATTGAAGTATAGAATTTTTAAAGAGAAGAATTGTAGAAGTCTTCCCTCTATATAACAAGTAATTTATCCCATTTTTCCTTAATTATTTATAAAATGATGAACTGCCTCGCGAATATTGCAATGACAGCCATTTTTATTAGCGTTTGAAGTTTATTTAAGGTTAGGTTATCTAGTTAACTTTCCTACTTACTTTTTAATTGTTTGCCACAAATTTTTATTATGATTTAGTTAAACTGGTCTATGCTAATAAAATGTACTTACAAAATCCTATCGTGAAATCCGAAAAATTATACAAATACCTTGTCGAAAATGCTTCATTTGGTGTTTGTATAGTTGATCTTGCTGGGCAGTATATTTTTTTTAATGAAACACTTACGGTGATAACAGGGTATAATGCTAAAGAGCTATCAAGCATGAACCACACACAATTATTTAATACCCGTTATGTAGTTAAAAATGACGGTTTTCAACACCCTAATCAACCTGACACCATCACACCTAATTTCACTGAGCAAGTTCATTACATCAGAAAAAACAAAACCCCTGACTCATTGTTGATGAGTAGTCAATTACTTCCTTTTGAAAATTCACACTGTATCGTGTCAACAATCCATAATAATGAAGAAATAACAAGAATTTTATCACGCAATAAAAACGAACACTTTAACCATATTGTTAAACAAGTAAGTAATGACGGCATTTGGGACTGGAATATAACTAAAAGTACCATTGATTTTGACGAACGTTATTACACAATGGCAGGCTATAGCAAAGGTGATTTATCTAATCGTGTTAGTCAGTGGTATAAAAAAATACATCGCAACGATGTAACAAGTGTAATTAATCACTTTAAATCTTATATGGCCGGCGAAATTGATAACTACGATATAGAATTTCGTTTTAAGCGCAAAGACAATTCATATATGTGGATAAGACAGCGAGGCAAGATCATTGAGGTTGATGATAATAATAAACCTATACGCTTTGTCGGCACTCATGCTGATATCGATATTCAAAAAGAATATGAACATGAAATAATCTTACAAGCACATTTTGATTCATTAACTTTTTTACCTAATCGTTTTTTATCATTAGATAGGCTTAGTGTTACTTGTGAAGAAGCTAAACGGAATAATACATTAGTGGGTTTACTATTTCTTGATTTAGACGATTTTAAAAAAATCAATGACACTTTAGGTCATGAAACTGGAGATGATGTGTTAATAGAAGCCGCTGAGCGATTAAGAAGTGGAGTTCGTAACGTTGACACGGTAGGCCGTTTAGGTGGTGACGAGTTTATTGTCATTTTAGGAGGGTTAAATACAGCCGATGAAATCCAGCCTATTGTAGAAAACTTACTTAAAAAATTCAGAAAGTATTTCTCTATAAAAAATCGTGAACTTAAACTAACCACAAGTATAGGTATTGCATTTTATCCAACCGATGCAGAGGATACTTCTACTCTGCTTCGACATGCGGACTCTGCAATGTACGACGCAAAAGCAAATGGTCGAAATACTTTTTCTTTTTATACGAAAAAAATGAATACCCTAGCGCAACGGCGACTTTGTATTGAAGAACAATTAAACGAAGCATTAACAAGAAATGAATTTTCTCTCGCTTACCAACCTAAGGTTGATTTTTCCACACAGCAAATCATGGGAGCTGAAGCGCTATTAAGGTGGTATAACCCACACCTTGGTATAATAACACCGGATGAATTTATTCCCATCGCTGAACACACCGGCATTATTAATCAATTAGGTGAATTTGCACTTGTGGAAGCTTTAAAACAAGCAAAAGTTTGGCAAAACACAATTTTAAGCAGCTTCCAAATTGCTATCAATTTATCGCCAAAGCAATTTAGAAATCCCGATTTTTTTAATGTTATTAAAGCCAATATCGAAGCTGTTGGTATCTCCCCACAGACGGTTGAATTAGAAATTACAGAAGGCGTATTGCTTAAAGGATATAACTATATACAAGATATATTATCTAATATAAATAGTTTAAACGTTAAATTGGTAATGGACGACTTTGGTCAAGGTCACTCCTCTTTAAACTATTTAAGAGAGTATTCTTTTGACGTCCTTAAAATTGATAAAGATTTTATTAAACAAATAAACCAGTCAGCTAAAGATAAAGCCTTGATTCATGCAATGATATCCATGTCACATGCTCTAGGAATAAAAGTCATCGCAGAAGGTATAGAAGAAGTGGAACAGTGGCATGCTTTAAAACAACTGGGTTGTGATTACGGGCAAGGATATTTATTAAGTAAACCTATAGATAATGAGGCAATGACACTTATGTTAAAAAAACAAGTATCAAAGCCCTCTAGCATATTGAATAGCAGTATCAATTAACTTCAATATCTGTAGTCATAGATAAAGCCATAGCTTCTGCAACCTTAATGCCATCAATACCAGCCGATAAAATTCCACCTGCATACCCTGCTCCTTCTCCAGCTGGATATAAACCTTCTATATTAAGTGATGCCAAAGTGTCTTTATCACGTGTAATTTGAATTGGTGATGATGTACGTGTTTCAACAGCCGTTAATGTCGCATCATTCATTGAAAAGCCTTTAATCTTTTTCTCAAAAGCAGGTAGCGCCTCTCTAATGGCGTCAACTGCGTATGCGGGAAGTGCTTCGCTTAAATCACAATAAGTTACACCTGGCTTATAAGAGGGGATCACCTGACCATGCTCTCCTGTTTTTCTTCCAGCTAGAAAGTCACCCACCAACTGCACGGGCGCATCATAGCTTTCTCCACCCATAAGAAACGCTTTCTCTTCCAGTTTTCTTTGAAACTCTATACCGGCTAATACATTCGTTTGTGCACCGTCTTCACTATAATCGCTCGGCTCAATACCAACCACAATTGCACTATTTGCATTACGTTCATGGCGAGAGTATTGACTCATCCCGTTGGTCACTAGTCTTCCTTCCTCTGAAGCAGCTGCCACAACTGTTCCACCAGGACACATACAGAAACTATAAACAGAACGACCATTTTTACAATGATGAACTAATTTATAATCTGCAGCGCCAAGAATTTTATTCCCGGCATTATCACCAAAACGTGCTTCATCGATAACGGATTGTTCGTGCTCTATTCTAAAGCCAACTGAAAAAGGTTTAGCTTTTATAAAAACACCTGCCTTATTTAACATTGAGAATGTATCTCTAGCGCTATGTCCTATTGCTAATGCAACATGACTTGTTTGTATCACTTCACCTGACTCTAACGTAAGTCCTGTTACCTTCTTCGCTTGATACTTTGCTTCTATTTCAGTAGGTAGCTCTTTATCTGTTTCTTCAAAATGAATTTTATCAACGCGCTCTCCAAATCGAATTTCCCCACCTAACTCGGTAATCGTAGCGCGCATTTTCTCTACCATGGTCACAAGCTTAAATGTACCAATATGTGGCTTGCTTACATAAAGTATTTCTTCAGGTGCTCCTGCATCAACAAACTCGTGTAAAACTTTACGGCTATAATGCTTTTTATCTTTGACTTGGCTATATAATTTACCATCGGAAAAGGTACCTGCGCCGCCCTCTCCAAACTGTACATTAGACTCTGTATTTAAGATTTTTTTACGCCAAAAACCAAACGTATCTTTGGTTCTTTGTCTAACATCTTGGCCTCGCTCTAAAATAATCGGCTTAAAGCCCATTTGCGCTAAAATTAAACCGGTAAATAAACCACAAGGCCCCATACCGATAACAACAGGTCTATGTTGCAATTTTTCGGGCGCTTGTGCGACAAACTTGTACGCCATATCTGGTGTTTCTTTAACATCGTTGTCTTTAGCAAATTTTTCGAGTAAAACTTTATCCTGGGTCGTTTCAACATCTAATGTATACATTAAAAAGATAGTCGCCTTTTTACGTGCATCATAACCACGCTTGAACAGGTTAATTTTGACTAACTGCTCTTTAGTGATAGCAAGCTTTTCAAGTACTGCTTCTTCAAGTGCTTGCTCTACATGATTTAAAGGTAATTTTATATTGGTTAGACGAAGCATGTTAAGACCCGTAAAGAATTTAATTTGTGCTATTTTACCTGTGCCTCGCAATTTTTGAAACAAAAGTTTGTCTAACAATGTGTTGAATTTAACGATAGCCTAGGTATGATCACCACTTATTTTACTATCTATTGAGAGAATTATGGCTTTTGTTGTTACAGACAATTGCATTCGCTGTAAGTACACTGACTGTGTTGCAGTATGCCCAGCAGATGCATTTTTTGAAGGTCCTAACTTTTTAGTGATCAATCCTGATGAATGTATTGATTGTGACTTATGCCCTGTTGAGTGCCCTGCTGACGCTATTTATCAAGAAGATGAAGTCCCAGAGGATCAAAAAGCATTTATTCAACTTAATGCTGAACTGTCACAAGTATGGCCTAGAATAACCGAAGTAAAAGCCCCTCCCGTTGATGCTAAAAAATGGGATGGTGTGCTTGATAAAATCGAATTCTTAGAAATAGACTCAAAGTAATACTTTCACAATAAACCCACACGCTTACTTCCACAACATAACGACTGTTTGACCCTGCAAGCTATTATGGTGATCGAGAAGTAGATATCGCAACAAGTGAATTATTTGGTCAATTTCCTGCGGCTTTTTATCATGGTTACCAAGACAACTAACCTCTAGAAAAAGATTATCTTAAGCGTAAGGCTCTTTATAACTTGTACCGTTTTAAACAGTGCCAACATCTTTGCCGGTATGTATATTGACCAAGCAAAAGCGACTTTAACACATTTAATGTCACTAAAGCCTCACTCGTTTCAAACTAAGTTACAGATTAAGCTACACTTTAATATATATTAAGATTTGCTAAAGTATGGACAAACTAAACGTTTGTTCTACAATACAGTTCTTTCGACACGTAAGCTCTTATTAATAAACTCAATTAGATTAGATTTCCTACATGAATATTTCCGCCTTTAAAGAACACGCTAAGAGTTTACTTAAACTTGCTTACCCTATCCTTATTGCTCAATTAATTCAAAACTTAATGGGCTTTGTCGACATTGTAATGGCAGGACGTGTTAGCTCTGTTGATATGGCTGCTGTTGCTGTTGCCAATAGTATTTGGTTACCGCTTATTTTAACTGTATATGGTTTAGTGATGGCGCTTTCAGCTATCGTTTCTCAATTGGCTGGAGCGGAGAAATTTGAAGAAATTAGTGATCAAACGTATCAAACTGGCTGGATAGCTTTTACCTTAGGGCTTTTCCTTATTGCCTTATATTATATTTTTGCGCCATTAATTTCTCCGCTCGTTGAACTTGAAGGTAATTTAGAAGCCCTGCTTTTTGATTATTTACGTTATATTGTTTGGGGAGCGCCAGGCTATTGTTTATATTTGGTGTTACGAAACTATGCTGAAGGGTTGTCTTATACCAAACCCACTATGATTATCAGTATCATTGGTTTACTCGTAAACATACCCGCTAATTACATTTTTATTTATGGCGAGTTTGGTGTTCCAGCTTATGGCGGTGCAGGTTGTGGTATTGCTACAGCCCTAGTTTGCTGGGCAATGTTCATCAGTATGGCAATTTACACCTATTTTTCAAAAGTCCTAAAAAGGCCTGCTTGTTTAAAACGTT
>CAWVWK010000069.1:0-12512 GCA_963933725.1 uncultured Colwellia sp. | reverse complement strand
CCTTAACCTTAACCTTAACCTTAACCTTAACCTTAACCTTAACCTTAATATAAGCAGTACCCGAATGTCACAAGAAAACCCAGCACTTCAAGAAATTAAAAATCTTATCCTTATCACACTTGGTTCATGCATGCTGGCTATTGGCGTTACGTTTTTTATTCTTCCGGCGCACATCGTAACAGGTGGAACTCCCGGTATCGCTTTAATTCTTCATTACACTTTTGATGCATCGCTGAGTATCTCGATGATACTTGTTAACGTGCCTTTATTACTTGCTGGCATAAAGTATATTGATCTCAAATTCGCAGCTCGCACACTATACTCTATAAATACAACAGCTGTAACCATAGCATTCCTTCCTGCTTTAATTGATTTCCCACAAATAAGTAGTGTTTTATTAGCCACGATTTATGGTGGGGTTTGTGTCGGTGCGGGTATTGGCTTGGTGTTAAAAGGAAATGCATCTGCAGGCGGTACAACCATTATCGCCAAACTATTCTCTAACTACTTTGCTCTAAAGCCTGCTCAAACACTCTTAGTACTTGATGTCATTATTATTTCAACCGTAGGAGTCCTTTCACAAAACATGGAACTTGCTCTTTGGAGCTTTCTTAGTATTTATATAACAACACGTATTGTCGATAAAGTATTAACCGGCTCTGTTGCAGAGAAAGTTGTGTCTATTGTATCGGACCATCATCAAGAAATTGGTACTGCTATTTCATCAGTAATGAAAAGAGATGGTACTGTTTTATCAGGTATTAACCTAACAGAAGAAAAGGATAAACGTATCCTTTTTGCAGTAGTAGGCACTAGGGAAATACAAAAGCTAAAAAGTATGGTATTAGAAATAGATCCAAGCGCTATTATACTTATCATGGAAGCTTCAGAAATGATGGGTTCAAGTTATATTGCAGATTAGCTCTGTTCTAGCTTAACGCTGCTCTTGATTAGCGCCGTTATCGATTTGTCTATGGGTTTGCCAAACTTAAAGCCATCATGCTATTTCAATAATAACTCGGGTGCCTTGAGTGTATTTATCATCAATGATGAATCGCCAAGCAAGCTTTTCGCAAAGTCGTCTGACAATAGATAGGCCTACTCCAGACTTTTCTAGAACATTGTCAGATTGCACTAAGGCTTTCGAGTTCGCTATCCCTTCACCGGTATCTTCAATTAAAATACGGCTGTGCTCGCAGGAAACCTTAATATATCCATCAAAGGTATGTTGAAAAGCATTTCGCAAGACATTATCTAAGATAATCGCTAAATATCGTTGCGATGAAATCAAGGTTAAGTCAGGCGAAATTAAATTGATACAAGTAACGGTATCATCACGCTTTAAGTAATTATGCTTAGCAAAAGAGTCTTCTACCAATTGATGTAAGTTGAAAGTTGTCTGTGAATTAGAAGCGCCTTTTTCTCGGCCAAGTAGTAAAAATGTTTCAATTAAATGACTCATATCTCCGTTGGCACGAGCAGCCCGTTGCAGATATTTATTTAAATGTTCAGGTTTATCTGCAGGAGTAACTAAGGCGAGTTCTATTGCGGCTCTGCTACTGGCAAGTGGTGTTCTAAGTTCATGGCTTACATCGCGTGAAAAAGCTTTTTCACGATTAATCATTTCATGGGCTTTATCCACAAAAGAGTCAATTCTGCGGGCTAAAAAGCCTATTTCGTCATTAAAGTATTTACCTTGGTTTGGTTGATACGCTTTATAATTATCAGCATCTACAGAAGTTGCTAAACGTGTTAATGGCGATACAACTTGTTTTGCTATCCAAAAACCTATTAATAAACTCAACAAGAAAATTAACGCGAGTACCTTGAAAAACATATCTAATATACGCTTCTCTGAATTATTGTCGTAATTTATGAAATCACTAACATCAACAAAATAAAAGAAATACTCTTCCTTGTTAACAGAGTTCAAACTCGCCTTTAAGACATGCACTGTTTTATGTTTACTAATAAATTCATAAATAATAAAACCTTGCTCGGTAGTAAATACAGGGCCAAGTAATGGCAATGCATTTAAGGTAGAAGTCTTTGCAATACTTTCTTTGACTTTGTTATCAGGAAAAAAAGCAGTCAGCTTAGCCAAAGCCTCTTGTTCACTTGAAATGACAACGTGTGCCGAAGTCATATTGGCAAAGTCTTGATGTGGATTTTGCTGATATTTAGCTAGGAGTACTTGTGCCTCTTGTGTTAAATACCAATTAAATAGCTCATCTGAATTATATTTAAGGCTAGAGAAAGTCACCCATGCATAACAAAAACTTACGACAACCGAAAAAAAGATACAGGCAAAAATGATTCTAAAGCGAATACTTTGAATAATATTCATGAAATACTAAAACCTCGCCCTTTAACTGTTTGAATTAATGCCCGAGAAAAGGGTTTATCAATTTTATTTCGTAACTTGTATATATGACTGCGCAGTGAATCGCTATCAGGAAGTGTGTCTCCCCATACAAGGTGCTCTAACTCTTGTCTGAGCACTAGTTCAGGTGAGCGCTGTAGCAAAATGACAAGCAGTTTGTAACTATTTGGCGATAAAGCGATGAGTGTCCCTGCTCTTTTAACTTGCTCTGTTTTTAAATCGACCGTTAGATCGTCTAGCGTAAGTTCGGTTTTTACGCCAACGTAGCGCTTATAAATTGCTTGAATACGAACAGCTAGCTCACTTAAATTAAAAGGTTTTATTAAATAGTCATCGGCTCCTGCTGAAAAGCCAGCCAACTTATCATCTAATGTATCTCGCGCCGTTAAAAAGAGTATAGGGGTATTGTCGTTATATTCTTGTCTTAACTTCTCACAAAGCTGTAAACCATCCATTTTCGGCATGGCTATATCAAAAACATACATATCATAATCATTGGCTAAAGCGTTGTTTAAGCCAGCTTTACCATTAGTTGCAAGGTCACAACTATGACCTTGCAACTCGAGGTAATCAACAATACTTGCTGCTAAATCAACATTATCTTCAACTAATAAAATTCGCACACTCACGCCTTTCTCGTTTCTCGTTTTCGCTTCTCGTCAATGCGACGTTTTTGCATTGTCTAACTCATTAACCAAGATTTTCTCTTGGTCAGCTCTTGGTTTAGCAAAACGCGCTAGCCATACATATAACACAGGTGTTAGAAATAACGTAAATATAACAGCAATGCCCAAGCCACCAAAAACAACCCAGCCAATGGCGTTTCTCGCTTCAGCACCAGCACCCACAGAAAGAATGAGTGGTAAGCCGCCTAATACGGTTGATAATAACGTCATCATGATAGGTCTTAAGCGAACCTTGCCTGCTTCTATAATGGCTTGATTAACCTCTACACCTTTATCTCTTAATTGGTCGGCAAATTCAACTAACAAAATTGAGTTTTTAGCTAATAGCCCAATAAGCATTACTAAACCTATTTGCGAGTATATGTTTATCGTTGTACCTGTTATCCACACCGCAAATATAGCCGCCGAGATCCCAAATGGTACGGTTAACATCACGACTAAAGCACTTGATACACTCTCAAATTGTGCAGCCATCACTAACAGTACAATTAAAAATGCGACTAAGTAAGTCATCATGACTTGCTGGTCTGTTTCTTGATACGTTTTGGCTTCACCGAGAAGCACTAAGTCGTAACCATTCGGTAAATTATCCCTAGCTAACTGACGTAAAACCGTTACCGCTTCTGCAATAGACATGGACTCTGGTAATTCAGCATCGATTTCAATCGCTCGCCTTTGAGCATGACGTTCAAGCTCTGCTGCAACACCTTCTTCAGATATATAGGCTATCGAAGATAATGACACCAAATCGCCATTTTTAGCGGCGACATATAAATTGGTGAGATCAGACGGGTTAGCGGAGTCTTTATAAGACGATTGCAAAATAATAGGCACCGCTTTATCACCTACATTAAGATCGGTTAAGTCATCTCCGCCAATGGCTGCTCGCAATGTTTGATTAATATCACTAAACGGCACGCCTAATTCTTCTGCCCTATTTCTATCAATATGAACTCGCATTTGAGGTTGAGTTGGCTGATATGAAATATCTAATAACCCAAATTCTGGATAGCTTGCCTCAACGACTTTACTAAAAGCTTGGGTAACATCAAAAATATCTTCATAATCATTGCCTGTGATAGCAAATTCTAATCCACCACCTTGGCCGCGAAGATTTAAACTATTAGAGCCATAAGCACGTGCAGGAGCACCTGGTATGTTAGCAAGTTTAGGGCGAACATCATTGATAATTTCTTGCTGGCTATTTTTACGCTCTGCCCAGTCTTTTAGGTTTATCGTCATATAAACAATGTTTGGATCCCATGAACCAACAACCGTTCTAATAGAGGCAATATCGCCAAGCTCAGCATATGGAAGAAGGATATCCTCCATTTCTTTGGCTTGTCGATCCATATAAGAAATACCGACACCATCTGGGCCTCGTGCAAACACCCGAATATTGCCTCTATCTTCTGAAGGCAGTAATTCTTTGTCTATATTATTATAAAGCTTAAAGGCAAGGCCCGCTGCCAATAGACTTAACAGGAAAATCAACCAACTAAATTTAATGCAAAATTGTAATGACTTCTCATAACTTGTAATAATTTTAGCGCCTACTTTGTTAGAAAAAGAGGCCGAATTAACTTTTGAATCAATTTTTATTCTTGCCTTTAATGCAGGCACTAAAGTCAATGCAACAAAGGAAGAAATAATAACAGCGCCAGCTAATACACCGCCGAATTCTCTAAATAACTTGCCTGCCGTTGATGGTAAAAAGGCGATAGGTAGGAACACAGCAACTAATACTGCCGTTGTCGCTATTACGGCAAAAAAGACTTCTCGTGAACCGACCACAGCCGCAGCCCTAGACTTTACACCTAGCGCTTTATGCCTTTGAATATTTTCAGAAACCACAATGGCATCGTCAACTATTAAACCCGTAGCAAGTACTAATGCGAGTAAAGTTAAAATATTAATTGAAAAGCCAAGTGCCCATATAATAACTAACACACCAACGAGAGACACAGGAATAGATAATGCTGGTATTAAAGTCGCTTTCCAGTTTCCTAAAAATAGCCACAAGGTAAATATAACGAGTACAATGGTATAAGCTAGGGACTTAACTACCTCTTCTACTGAACTGCGTATAAATTGGGCATCATCATTGGTCACAAATACCTCTAAATCAGGGTAGCGTAGCTTTATTTCATCGACCATTGCCAATGCCTGATTCGATATTTCAATGGTATTTGCACTAGCTTGTCGAACAACGCCTAAACCTATAACGGGCTTTCCATTTAACCTAACAAAGCTATTCGCATCAGCAGGGCCAAAATATACCGTTGCAACATCGCCTATACGGGTATCACCATTAACCACTATTTTTTCAACTTGCTCAGTGGTTACAGAAGTAGCGTCTGCTCGTACAATGACTTGATGGTCTGTTGAACGCAAGCTTCCGGCTGCCACATCAAATGGTGCTGATTTAAGTGCATTAGCAACATGGGTAAACGAAAGGCTGTAACTGGCAAGGCGGATAGGATCAACCACAACACGTAATACGCGGTTTCTCTCGCCATTTAAACTTACATCTGCCACGCCAGAAATTGAAAGAAATAAAGGAGAAATATCTCGCTCTACCATCTCTGCTATTGTTTCGATACTAAGCTTTTCACTACCAATGGCTAGATCAAGTACAGAGTCGGCATCGTTGTCAGCTTTAATAATAGATAGGCGCTCTACTTCTGGAGGTAGTTGCCTTTGAACACGGCTTACCGCCTCACGCACTTCATTGGCGGCATCTTCTATATTAATACCAGGTCGAAATTCAATACGTATACGTGCGTTGCCTTCTTCACTTTGCGCTCTAATAGACTTTATGCCGCTAACTCTAGCTGCCGCGCCTTCTATTCTTCGAGTAACTTCGTTATCAACGGTTTCAGGTGAGCCTCCTGGAAAGTTTGCAGTAACGCTTATAATGGGCCTGTCGACGTCTGGTAACTCTCTCACTTCTAGCCCTAAAACTGCAGACAAACCGGCAATAATAATAAGAATATTTAAGACAACAATGGTGATTGGACGACGTACTGAAAGTGAAGGTAAGTCATTTTTATTTTGAAAAAGGTTAAGCATAATAATTCCCTACTTATCCTGATTAGCCATGGGGCTTTGGGTCGCTACAGATGAGCCTTCTCGTAAACGTTGGATGCCTTCAACAATAAGCACATCGCCATCAAGTAAATCTCCTTCTACTAATATTGTTCCTCTTAAACGCTGCTTAATAACAACAGGTTTTTTAACAGCTTTGCCCTCTTTAGCAAGCCAAATATAGGAACCTGTTGCGCCCCAAGCAAGTGCGGCTTCTGGAATAACTGGGTAGGAAGTACCATTTGTACTTAAGGTGACTTTAAAGCTTAAACCTGGTCTTAGTTTGTCATCAGCATTATTTAACATCGCTCTTACTTTTAATGTGCGGTTTTGCGTATCAATTCTGCTATCTAATTGCGCTAGTGAAGCTTTATAAACCTCGCCACGGTTATTCCAAGGTTGTACTATAACATCGGTATTTTCTGCGATTAAATTATAAGATGACTCTGGTACTGAAAAATTAATAAATAACTGCGATCTATCATCAATGGTGGTGATCATCGTTGACTGATTAATTCTATCGCCTACTTCAATATCCGTAAGCCCTAGGTAACCACTAAATGGGGCGACAACCGTTCTATCTTCTAAATCAGCTTGTGCTTCTTCAACAGCAACATGTGCTAATTCAAGTAATGCCATCGCTTCGTCTACGGCAGACTCTGTAACAGCGCCTTTCTTTTTACTTTTAATCAGCCTATCGACATCTCGTCTTTGAGCAGCAAGCTCTATATTCGCTCTTTTTAATGCAGCAACTTGTCTACGTGCATCAAGCGCTACCAAAGCGGCTCCCTTTTCAACATAATCACCAGGCTTAAAAGTCACTTTCGTTACTTTATCTGCAGAAGCAGAATATAACTTAACTGACTTTTTAGCCTCTGCCGTACCGACGGTATCTATAGTGGTTTGAATAGGTTTAGAAGATAATTGTTCAACGATAACATTGACTGGAGGTCTTTTTTGATCTTCAGCAAAGGCTGGTGTTGATAGTAAAGCAAGCGCTAAAAATGGGCTTATAAATTGTTTCATGTGAACCTTTTTGAACCTGAAAAGATAGCTGTTTCAAGTTTATAAAAAAATAATACTTTTTACGAAGTAATTATAAAACAATGTGTGTGAACAGATCGTGACGATGTGTTTTTTTAAAGGAAGAATCGATCATCTCGATCGTAAAGTAGGATAGCAACGATAAGCTCTAGTGCTCACTAAACAGTCTATCTCAGTACTAATCTGTAATACCAATGTCATTTAATATGCGATTGGTGTAAATACCTGATGTTGATTTTCAGCATTTTGTGATGTTAAATTCGACCTCTAATGTGAACTTAAAAATCTTCTCTAAACTGGCTAGGTGTCTTACCTGACCAACGTTTAAAGGCTGTACGAAAGCTACGACTATCACTAAAGCCTTGTATTTTAGCGATAGTCTCAATCGTATAAAGGCTATTTGTTAAGTCGTCCTTAGCTTTTTCAAAACGATAATTATCAATAAGTGTCTGAAAAGAAGTATCTAAATCGTTGAGTTGACGCCTCAAGGTTCTTTCACTTCGGTGAAAGTGCTCTGCAGCTTGTGTAATAGAAGGGACCCCGTATTCAAACGTAGTAAAATAAGTTTGTAGCGCATTTATCAAACCACTTTTTTGCTTAAATAATCCCATAGTTTTTTGACAAAGCTGAATCCTTAATGCTTGTAGTTCAGGTGTTGCATAAGGAAGTCTTTTACGAAGTAAGCTGCGGTTTAAAATAATTTTTGTAACATTTGCATCAAAGATAATAGGGCAATTAAAAAGTACTTCATAAGGCGTTAAATCATCGGCGTATTGCTTTGTCGATAATTCTACTAACGTAAAGTTAATAGGGGATAATACAATTTGATTGAGCAGCGTATGAATAGAAGCTATTGTGCTTTCTAGTTCAAACGCCCTATTTTTGTCAATGGCATCACCCGTTTGTAAGGTAATTGCAATAATATCTTCGCCTTGAAATTTTTCAAAATCAAGTTGGATAATTAATGACCAACTGATCACCGAAGAATATTTACTCATTATCAGCAAGGCTTCACGTAAGGTGTTTGCACCTAACATTGCTTGCCCTAGAACCCCAAAGTGATTCACCCCTAAACGGCTTCCTTGTTCAATGGCTAAGTAAGGATCAGTGTTACTAGTGGCTACCTGACTATAAATAAGCTCCTCTTGTTCAATCGAAATTCTTAAGGAGGGATCTTTAAATTGTTCCGCAGATAGATCCGTACCAGAAAGTAATGTTTTGATATCAATACCTTGCTTATCTGTTAGTGCTTTAACTAATTGTTGTATCTCATGACCATGCCATAGTGCTCCAGGGTTCATATTCGGTTACATCTTGTCCGTTATTATCCTACCATTGTCCTTTTTTTTCTCTAACATTGCCAGTAATAAAACAATATTCTAAGTATATATTCATAAATGTAGTATTTAAAAAGGAAGTATCATGATTAACACATACCGCTTAACCGTTTCTTGCGCAGACAGGCCAGGTATTATTTCCGATGTAAGTGGATTTATCACGGGTCATGGGGGAAACATTGTGGAGTCTCACCAATTTAGCGATCCAAAAACAGATATGTTTCATATGCGTTATGTTATTGACCCTAGTAACTTACGTATGGATGTTGAAGGTTTTAGAGTACTTTTCACACCTATTATAGAACGTTATGCAATGAGTTTTCGCCTTACTGATACCAATAAAAAAACAAAAGTAGTACTGATGGTAAGCAAGATTGATCATTGTTTAAAAGATTTATTATATCGCTGGAAGAGTGGTGAATTAGTCTTTGATATTCCATGCATCATTTCAAATCACCCAGATTTAAAAGAATACGTTGAATGGTTTGGTATTCCATATTTTCACATTCCTGTACCAAAAGACGAAGAAGGTAAACAAATAGCCTTCGATGAAACGTCTAAGGTTATTGATCAATACCAACCAGATACCATTGTTCTTGCGCGTTATATGCAAATATTACCGCCATGGATGTGTGCCAAATACCAAAACCAAGTGATAAATATCCATCATAGTTTTTTACCCTCATTTATGGGGGCTAAGCCATATCATCAAGCACTTGAACGTGGTGTAAAACTTATTGGTGCGACTTGTCATTATGTAACAGAAAATTTAGATGCGGGTCCTATTATCGATCAAGATATCGCGCGCGTGCATCATTATCATCAGGTAGATGATTTAATACGTTTAGGAAAAGATGTTGAAAAAAATGTGCTCTCTCGTGGATTGAGAAACCATTTGGAAGAACGTGTATTGGTGCACAATAATAAAACGATCATATTTGGATAAAACCAAGATATTTTTTGAAAAGAGATTCTTTTTCACTTGTTTGTAGGCCACCTAAAGCGCATGCAGTAATAGCATCCGTCCATAAAGGTAAAATGAACTCTCAAATTATTGTCTCACATCACTTAATTTAGCCTCTTTCAGCCTATTCGGTTTGCCAGCTTCGCTGGGCAAAAAAATAAGGCCTTGAATATAAATTCAAAGCCTTTTTTGTTTTTAAGATTGTTAACTATTGAATACTATATTGCGTAATCGTAAAGTCAAAATCACTTCCTTCAACATGTTTAAGACGTAACATGAAGTTACCTCGTATTAAGCCTTCTCGCCAATTTTGTAATGTCATATTTGCATAATCTGAATTCATTACATCTGACCATGTGCTTAAGCTATAATCACTAGCGTCTTTAAATTCACCATCAATTTTCTCATAGACTGAAAACTGAGATATTGCAGGCTCCCAAGTTAAACGATATTCATTATTATCAATATCAATTAAATATACATTCCAATAACCGGCCGCTAAGTTATCAACACTAATTTGAACATTTGGGTAAGCACTTAGAAGCTCTGTGCCGTCCGTTTCAAAATAAGCCGTTGCAACTGAACTTTTAGTTATTGTATTACCAGATACCGAACCATCACTGTTAACGCGTAAATCCTTTGCATTGTATATATCAGCTAATGGGATAACTGAGTCAGCAGATGAAGGGGTTTCATAGGTGTAATTATAACTATTCACTTTGAAGTTTTGTTCTAGCGCACCACTTGATTCAGCACTGCGCCAGATGAAGTTACCACTAATAACTCCTCCTTCTGAAGGCAGAGCAGAGTCTACAAATTGGTAAACGAAATAATCACCATACATAGTATCGATTTCAGCTTGGGTGTAAGTAGTAAAACTTCCATCACTATTTTGTACGTTATAATTGCCAGTATTATTTCCGTATAATATTTTATCTAAACGAACAGTATCAGATAAGTTGTCTGGATTTCTTAAATAGATATTAATGAAATCACTTTCAGTATCTGTGCTAATATCATGACTAAATGTATAACCAGAGAATACATCTGAGCCAGAAACCGGTAAATAAATACGTGTTGCGTAATCTTCAGCAGTTATACCAGAAATACTTCCATCAGCATTAATCAACGTCTGTACTGCGCCTTTAATATTATCAAGGGGTAAAACGGGAGTAGGTGCTGTCGGTGTTGAATTCTGCAAAACATCTACTTGCCAGCTCGTTACAGTAAATTCTTCAGAGCCTGTATAGTTACTATCGCCTAAGCGTAAAAAGAAATTCCCTAAAATAGACGTTAAGCCTGTATCGGAAGTGTAATTTTCTCGATAGTTACGGACGGTATAACCACCATATTCCGAGTTTTGTAAAGCCGAGTATGAGGCGTAAACCGTTTCGCTATCACTGACACTTATAGTCCCGTCTCCATAAATATTTGCTTTTACTTTTTCATCCGAAGGAGACAGTAGGTAGAGATTAACATAGTAGTCTGAAGCAAAAGTAACACTATAATTGAAATAAACATTCTTTAATAATGGTTCTGATGCGCCGGCATCGGGTTCATAAACCCACACATTTTGGCCGTTAGTCACGCCCCGAACAGAGCCGTCTTCTTCTACCGTTATATCGACAGCACCTACCACTTGGTCAAAACTTACCACACCACCACCAACAATAGGAATATCAATATTATCTTCCCAACCTGGATCGATGATAATACCGCCCCCTCCATCACCACCATTATCAATTTCGGTATAGGTATAAGCATATTGGGTTGATACGACAGGGTCAGGTATTGTGAATCTAATTTCGGAATTAGTCACGGTTTGTGCCGTTATGATAGTGGATGAAGTTATATAGCCATAGGAATATTGATTACCGACAACTTCATTTGCCATAGGTTGTGGCGTCTTATCATTGATTTTAGCACTTCCTATTTCTAAATTATTAACTGTACCTTCTACGTCTAATGTTACAAAAGAGTAGTATTCGTTTGTCAGTCGGATTTCGACATTATTATTGTCTTCTGGAATTTTCACATCACTGGCTGATACAGTATAGTAAGGTGTGGTTACTTCAGCTGTGGCATCTACTCCAGGGTAGGTGATATCGACGGTCGCTTCACCTTGCACACTAAAACTAAGGCTTGTACCATCCTCAATTGTTTGATCAAAAAATGTGCGGGAGCCAGATTCATCAACAATAGTGATTTCATACCCATCATTTCTTAATACATGAACATAACCGTTATCATTTATTTCATATGAATATTGTCCTTCAGGAGCAACTGCTCTTGCGCGCTCTACTACAATATTGTCATAATTTATAAATGGTGCTTTTTGTGCGTCCAATACAAACGATACTTGGCGCGTTGAAGGTGACATATCGACATCATTATGGCTATCATTATCATTATCACTACAGGCTGATAGTGATAATGCCAAAGAGATGGCAATCAGAACTTTTTGTTTGGTAATATTTTTTAAACTATACATACATATCCCTATTATCAAAAATAAATGCAACTGCATCATTACAGCTATTAAGAATTGTCGATGCTGTTCTTTCTACTTCACGTAAATATAGTTGACCTTTCCAAGAATGCCATTTTAAATATAATTAGTATGCTTTAATTTATCTATTCAAAATTAATATCAAACACATACAGGTTGGTGTGTAGTGCTTATCAGCTATTAATTTCAGCTACTGGCTTATGCGAAGTGAAGGTAAAGGGTCAGTCTTATTTTAGGGTTATCCAACTTGGGACGACCACCACTGTTTTATCAACTCCTTGGTGCTTGGAAAATTAATGACCTTTCCACAATTATTACGTTTTCTTCGTAAATAGTTTCATTCACCACTCGAGTTTTATTAAACTGATTCTCACAGACTCATGATCTATACTCGTCACCCATATAAGAATCAACCCCTTCGATAAGCATAAGGTATGTTATGAGTACGATTGAATTAAATGTTAAATTTTTTCGAGAGCGTAAAGGATGGAGCTAAGAACAG
>CAWVWK010000068.1:0-12593 GCA_963933725.1 uncultured Colwellia sp. | reverse complement strand
CCACCAAAACCAATAGCGGCAGCTACACCAGCAATATTACCTGCGCCTACCCTTCCAGACAAGGATACAGCGAGTGCTTGGAATGAAGATATTCCTTTTTCAGAGCTTTTTCCCGAGAGTAATAAACGCCACATTTCATTGAATTGTCTCAGTTGAACAAAGCGCGTTACTACAGTAAAAAATAAACCTACACCTAAACACAAATAGATCAGTGCATCACTCCAAATATAGCCATTAATCGTGTTTACTAATTCTTGCACGTGGTATTCCTTATATTGTTTTTGTTTTTTTGTATGAACGAGTTGTAACTTTTTAAAAGTATTTACCTATTCACAATGAATATTTATTAAAAATTATCTTAAATCATCAACCATATGATAAACGCCCGTTAAAAAATCGCGACCAAGTAAACTACTTCGTGCATCAGACCATCCTACACTAAAATCAGGCAGTAGATCATTATCTTTAAAGGGCATTTCAATAGTATAAGCTAGACATCTAAAATGATTACCTACCCAACTTGTCCCAACAGTAGGAACGGCTTGGCCTGGTTTGTCTTTATCATAACCACGTTCATCTTGAAACTCTGGTGTAATTGATAACATAATTGCTTTAAATTTATCTTCTAACGCTTTATGGCGAGCATCGTAATTTAATACACCTTCACAGCCTGCGACAAAGTTAATCGGTAATGCTTCATCACCATGGACATCTAAGAACATGTCAACACCCGTTTCGAGCATTTTTTCACGAACCAAATAAACTTCAGGACTTCTCTCCATAGTAGGATTAAGCCATTCACGGTTCAAGTTTGCACCAACCGCATTTGTACGTAAATGACCTCTAACACTGCCATCTGGATTCATATTCGGCACAATATAAAACACAGCTCTATTTAAAAGATCACGAGCAACACCGTCATCTTCATCAAGTAAGCGCTCTAGGAATCCTTCAATAAACCATTCGGCCATAGTTTCACCCGGATGCTGTCGAGCGGTTAACCAAATAACAGGTTTACCTTCACCCTCTTCACCTAATTTTAAAAGACTTATGTCGCGGCCATCAAGTGTTTGTCCTAGAACATCTAACTGACAATCGATATGCATTTGCGCAGAATGGAGTAAGTCTTGATGACGTTCGTAGCTATATGGTGCGAAATAAGCAAAGTAAACAGAATCAAATTCTGGAGTTAAAGTAAACGTCAGTATTTGTCCATCGTAAGTGGTTGGAATACGAAACCAATGCTCTCTATCGTATGATGCAACAGCCTGATAGTCGTCCCATCCATCTACATAGGCCGCTCCACCAGCATTATTGATATGCATGACGTGCTCAATGCGGGCATGGTTAGATTGCGCAGTTGTTTGTAATTTGAAGTGAAACCATTGATAGAAGTCTGACTGGTTGTCGTGTTTTATTTCAAGTTGGATATTACTTGGACTGCTTGCATCGATAACACGGATATTACCGCTATCAAAATTATCAGATATATGCATTGTTTTATCCTATATTAGGTGGTTAGAAAAATACCATAATTTTTTGCTTTAGCGTGCATTATTTAGGTATTAAGATAAACGCTATCGTAACAGTTTACACAAACGCTGAGAGGATCACTAGGTCAATACAATTACTTAGGACAATAAAAGGTATTGTCGGTGGATTTACGACCAATATCATTAAAAACCCAGTAAAATTGTCGATGTATCAGTGCAAAAAATACAAATGAGTTACTAAAGTATCGGCGCTTAATGGAGAAATAAAAACAAAGATTCTTACTCTTTGGTTTTGTTAAATGATGAAGGTAATAATTCTACACCAACCATTTTTCCGAGCTTTAAGATAACGGGAATAGTGATTGGAGCAAACGGTAGTAAGGCAAACATGCCTAAACCGGTACCTTTAAGGAGATCGAAAAATTGTGAATTTGCCATTTTCATTTCTGTTTTACTGGCTTTTTTCATTGTAAATTTACGATATATTGCCAGCATCTCAATTGTTTCTTCTTTTTCTTGGGCAAGGGCTTCTTTAAAAGTTAGCATTTTCTGTTTGAAGTCAAAACTCGCTTTAAACTTTTGATACTTAGTATGAACCTTAGCTTGATTTGTCATTGGTAACCTGTGAAACAAAAAGTAGAAAATTAAAGTGTACGTAAATACAAGCCAAGTTCTGAAGAGTAGCCCATTGAGCGACCTACAACTTCATTCTTAGCATTTAATACATAATAGCTTGGATACGCTGAAATTGAAAATGCTTGCTTTATACTTTCATTACCTAACGCTACAGGAAAAGTCAGCTGATGTTCATTGGTAAAATCAACTACCGCATCTATATCTGCATAGTCTAGAGCGACGGCGATAACGTCAATTTGTTCATTTTTCACATATAGGGCTTGTAAATTACTTATGCTAGCATGACAGATAGTACACCACGGAGCAAAAAAATAAATAACGGTTTTCTTCCCTTGAGCATTTAGAGAAACCGTTTCACCTAACGTAGTGGTAACGTTGGAGAAAACTAAAGAAGTTTCTGGCTTTTTAATTGTTTCATTCATCGAAAGCATATTACGCTCTTGGAAAAAAGAAATAGATAAAAAGACGATTAAGAATATACCACCTTGTATTAATAAACTACGTAACACATAACCCCCTGAAAATAAAAACGTGCCTGCAAGTAAGACCTGTAGACACGTTTAAAAATTTCAATGTTATTACTAACACATCAATTATTTGATGTTCGTTGTACCGCCCATGTATGGCTGAAGAGCAACAGGGATATTAACCGAGCCATCTGCTTGCTGATAATTTTCTAATACCGCTACCAGTGTACGACCTACCGCTAAACCTGAGCCATTAAGTGTATGAAGTAGCTCTGGTTTATTTGTTTCACTATTTCTAAAGCGAGCTTGCATTCGACGAGCTTGGAAAGCGCCCATGTTCGAACATGAGGAAATTTCTCGGTAGGTATTTTGCGCTGGTAACCAAACTTCTAAATCAAATGTTTTTGTTGCACTAAAGCCAACATCGCCACTACAAAGTTTCATTGTACGATAAGGTAACTCCAGCTTTTCAAGAATTGCTTCTGCATGCCCTGTTAATTCATCAAGTGCTTTAAAAGACTCTTCTGGTTTCACAAGTTGAACCATTTCAACTTTATCGAACTGGTGTTGGCGAATTAAACCGCGGATATCACGCCCACCTGAACCCGCTTCACTTCTAAAACACGGCGTATGAGCTGTCATTTTTATTGGCAATTGGCTTTCATCAACAATTTCATTGCGAAAAATATTCGTTAAAGGCACTTCTGAAGTAGGAATAAGAGAAAACTTTTTATTCGATAAATCGGTGTGAAATAAATCTTCACCAAACTTAGGTAACTGACCTGTACCATATAATGAATCAGCATTAACTAAGTAAGGCACGTACATTTCTTGATAGCCATGTTTTTCTGTATGCATATCAAGCATAAATTGTGCAAGAGCACGATGTAATTTAGCGATTTGTCCGCGCATAACAACAAAACGTGTACCCGCTAATTTAGCCCCACCCTCGAAATCTAAACCTTTTTCGATGCCTAATCCTATATCGACATGATCTTTTACTTCAAAATCGAATACTTTAGGTGTTCCCCATTGCTTTATTTCAACGTTATCTTCTTCGTCAGCTCCTTCTGGTACAGATTCATGCAGGATATTTGGGATTGCACTTGCAATGGCATCAATTTCATTAAGAACAGCATCTTGCTCTGCTTTTGCAGCATCAAGTTCTTCTCCGAGTTGACTAACGGCTGCTAACAAAGGGGCAATATCCTCTCCACGAGCTTTAGCTTGACCAATCGACTTTGAGCGTGTGTTACGTTCATTTTGAAGTTCTTGTGTTTTAACTTGTATCGCCTTGCGTTGCTCTTCTAATGATGAAAGCTTTTCTGTATCGAGGGTAAAACCTCGTTTTGCTAATTGTAAGGCAATATTATCTAAATCTGTTCTAAGTTGTTTTGCATCAAGCATATTAAGTCACTTAACCGTTTTTGTTTAAAGTTATTCGAAATCGATTTGGTAAATTCAAATGATATTTGGCACTATATTAAGACTTATCTTTTAGTTTAATTACCTAAAAGATAACTGTATTTTTAACCAAATGAGATTCTATTAAAATTTTTAACTATTATACATACGTATAGGGTCCGTGTTTAGCAAAAATTAATTTTGTTTATTTATAGTTATATCATTAGAGTGTTGACCTGTCAGTTTACTGTTTAGATGCTGATGAAAAAAGCTAATCAAGGTTATTTCGTTCTTTCAAATACTCTTGCTGTGCTATAAAGCGTAGCTATTATTCAAAAAAACAAAGGGCTTAGGCTGATTTTCAACCTAACATCATTATAAAGTTAACGTAGAATAACTAAACATAGCAACGCTTTGAACTCGTTATCTTCAATAATGACCAATAATAAGCGATAAAATGAACGTTCAACACAGCCTAAATTATAGTTCACTTGTAAAGTTAAAATAAATATACAGACACGTACTAATTCATTGCTTTAAAGGTGAACTTAAAATAATGGTGTAATCTATTTAGAAAAAGCTGAAACTAAATAAAGTCCAAGCCCTGCAGCACTAATACAAGAAAATACGTTTAAAAAGACATTTAAACAGGCTTTAAATAATTCGCCTTGTTGCAAAAGTAATAAAGTATCGAGGGAGAAAGTTGAAAAAGTTGTAAATGCGCCTAAAAAACCGATACCAACAAGCGTTCTATGCACAGAAATATTTATAATTTGATTATCGATTAACTGAAATAACAGACCCATCATAAAAGAGCCTGTAATATTAACCAGTAAAGTAGCAAAAGGAAATCCTTTGCCTAGCCAATTTAAAACGAGTTGAGATACATAAAACCGTAAACTTGCGCCACAAGCCCCGCCTATAGCGACAAAAGCATATAAGGTTAATTGATTAATACCGTTGGTCATTACTGTCTCTATTTAATTGGTTTAAGTAGTTGAGTTTGTCTTTTAATTGTTTTTCTAAACCGCGGTCAGTTGGTTGATAAAATTCAGTATTGTACCCTTCTGCTTGAACTAAAGACTCTGGAAAATAATTTTCCCCACTTGCGAAAGCATTAGGCTCATCATGGGCATAACGGTAAGTAGTACCATGCCCGAGTTCTTTAGTTAACTGACTCGTTGAATTTTTTAAATGATTTGGCACATCAAGGCTTAATGTTTGCTCAGCCAATTTTTTAGCTTGATTAAATGCCATATATACCGCATTACTTTTCGGGGCTAATGCCATATAAACACACGCTTGAGCTATAGCTCGCTCTCCTTCACTTGGACCAACGCGGTGAAAAGTATCCCATGCATTTAAAGCTAACTGGATTGCACGTGGGTCTGCATTTCCTATATCTTCGCTCGCGATAGCAAGAAGTCTTCTCGCTACATAAAGGGCATCTCCTCCTCCTTTGAGGATACGGGCATACCAATATAAAGCTGCATTAGGATCGGAGCCTCGAACGGATTTATGAAAAGCACTGATTAAATCGTAAAAAGCATCACCACCTTTATCGTACAGAGCAATTTGGCTGCCGGCAACCTTTGCAATAACCTCTTCGGTGAGCTTGAATTGAATTCCTTTATCGTTATTATCAGGTAACAGAGCGATACAGTTTTCAAATAAATTAAGTAAGCGCCTAGCATCACCAGAAGAACGATTTATAAGACTTTGCCTGGCATCACGCGATAATGAAATACTAATACTTTGTTCTTGGTAGAAGTGTATTGCTCTGTCGATAACTTTTTCTAAACTACCATGACCGATTTTTTTTAATGTATAGACTCTGGCTCTAGATAAAATAGCTTGGTTTAACTCAAAAGCTGGGTTTTCTGTCGTTGCGCCAATAAAAATGATGGTACCGTCTTCTATAAAGGGTAAAAACGCATCTTGTTGGCTTTTGTTGAAGCGGTGAACCTCATCTACAAACAAAATAGTTTTACAACCTAAGTGCGTTGTATCAAGACTATTTAAAGCGCGAAGTTTAGCTTGTTCAATTGCTTGTCTTATTTCTTTTATACCTGAAGTTACCGCTGAAAGCCTTTCAATATGCGCATTAGCATGAAGTGCAATAATTTCAGCAAGGGTTGTCTTGCCAGTACCTGGAGGACCCCAAAATATTAAAGAATGCGGGTTACCCTGCTCTATCGACAATCTGAGCGGCGAACTATGAGCTAAAAGATGTTCCTGCCCCACATATTCATCTAGAGATTTAGGTCTTAGTTTTGCCGCTAATGGGGCGTACTTTTGGTGGTTAGAACGCGTAGATTGGGCCGTTTCAAACAGATCGTCATCATCAAATCCCAATTGTTGAGAAGATTTTTGAAATTCACCGTGTTGAGGTTTAAGCGACAAACTATACCTCCTAATTATTTCTATGATCTTTGATATCAACACCTTCGGGAAGTTTAAAATTAAACAAGGTGTTATCTGGTTGAGTATTACTATTAAACTTCGATAAAGTAATTAAGCTCGTCTGTCCTGTAGCATCAAGAAAAGCAAAAGTAGATAAGGTTTCGCCTTGTTCATTCATTTTAAACGTTAAGGTAAGCGCTTTAATTTGACTGTCTGAATTTTTACTAGAGATAACGAAGGTCGTTTCTGAGGTAACCGTCGTCACTTGTTCTACAACATTATATTGTTGCCATAATACATCATCTGTATTGGTTAAAAGTAATAATGGGGTTTGTGCTGCTGCTATAGAAGCATTATAGACACTCGCTTCTTCAATCCAGGGATTGTAAAACCAAACATCATCATCTTTAGATATGATATAGAGCTCATCAGGCTCGTAAGTTTCCCAATATAATGAATTAGGCTTTTTTAATGCTAAAAAACCCTTTGACTCTTGTAAAATTTCTCCTGATTCCATCAAGATTTTTTGAGTAAATTCAGCTGAAAAAAACATCAATTTATTGAGTTTTTGTTTTAAATTCTGTTTGGCTTGATTTTCATTACTATCGGCAATGACTGTAGACTGTCCTCTTTCGAGTGAAGTGGTTGCTAAACTAACAAGAGCAGATGGCATAACTTCTACACTGTCAGTTTTTGTTAATGAACTTGTTGCAAAAGCAAGTGAGTTAACTGAGGTGGATAAAATAAGTGATGAGTATAAAAACAGTTTATTCATGTATAGCCTTCATTGCGATTTATCTAATAAACGTATGTATGGTACTGGTTACATATATACGCTATTTGTTCTATTGTAAAGGTGGAGGAGCAAGTACTTCTCTGGCACCGTTCGTTCCAGGTGTAGAAACCACACCTTGTTGTTCCATTTGTTCAACAATTCTCGCTGCTCGGTTATAACCAATACGGAATTTTCTTTGTACACTTGAAATAGATACACGACGTGATGTTGTGACAAAATCAATTGCTTCATCATAAAGTGAATCAAGCTCTTCTTCACCCTCAGCCCCTTCTGGCTGTTCACCGGGTAAAAGAATATCTTGCTCATTACCACCCGATAATATCTCTTCAATATAATCAGGCTCACCTCTTGATTTCCAATCATCTACCACGGCATGTACTTCGTGATCATCGATAAAAGCACCGTGAACACGCGTAGGTACACCTGTACCTGGCGGTAAATAAAGCATATCGCCCATCCCAAGAAGTTGCTCTGCACCTTGTTGGTCAAGTATTGTTCTTGAGTTTAAGCCAGAAGATACTTGGAAAGCCATTCTTGTTGGAATATTGGCTTTAATTAATCCCGTAATAACATCAACAGAAGGCCGCTGTGTAGCTAAGATCAAATGAATACCAGCTGCCCTTGCCTTCTGAGCAATACGGGCAATAAGCTCTTCCACTTTCTTTCCTACAATCATCATCATGTCAGCAAACTCATCGACGATAACAACAATACTTGGTAATTTTTCAAGTAATGGTGGCGTTTGATCTAAGCCATCTGTTGGTTGCCATAAGGGGTCAATTAAAGGCGAACCGGCTTCATTCGCTTCAAGGACTTTCTTGTTGTAGCCTTTTAAATTACGAACACCAAGTGCAGACATGACCTTGTAACGACGTTCCATTTCACCAACACACCAACGTAAAGCATTAGCGGCATCTTTCATGTCAGTAACAACTTCTGATAATAAATGTGGGATCCCTTCATATACACTTAACTCAAGCATTTTAGGGTCGATCATTATCATACGCACATCTTCAGGTGTCGATTTATACAACAAGCTAACAATCATCGTATTTACACCAACGGATTTACCTGACCCTGTCGTACCAGCTACTAATAGATGTGGCATTTTCCCTAAATCAACAACAACAGGGTCACCAGCAATATCACTGCCTAAAACCATTGCAAGGGGCGACGTAGACTCTTCAAAAGCATCACATGAAATCACTTCGCTTAACCGGACTATCTCTCGGTGCTTGTTGGGGATTTCTATCCCTATGACAGACTTACCTGGAATAACTTCAACCACACGAACACTAATTGCTGACAAAGCTCTGGCGAGGTCTTTCGCTAAATTAACGATTTTATTAACTTTAACACCTGGCGCAAGATCAAGCTCAAAACGTGTGATTACAGGACCAGGATAGACCGCGACAACCTTAACTTGTACTCCAAAGTCGAGTAATTTAGCTTCTACTAAACGACTAACCTGCTCTAGCTCTTCATGATTGATAGGGTTTTTTGCTTTATCTGCCCGATCAAGTAAATCAATTGATGGCATGGTGGCAATAGTTTCTTGAGGTACTAGGTTAACTTGGCCATTACTGTCATTAATAGTATGTTCTGATGGCTTGTAAAACGGCTTTTTATCTGATTGGTCATCAGCAACATTAACTTGGTCAACTTCAGCAAACGCGGCAGTGATTTCTTTTTCATTAACATGTTCTTGAACCTTCATCTCTAAAGGCCCTCCCATCAACTCATCAATATCAACAAAAGGCCCTCCCATCAACTCATCAATATCAAAAGATTGTTCATTATCTTGACCTAAATCAATATTTTCTATTTCTGATGTTTGTTGCTTTGGTTTTTTGCCACCAAATAATTTTGCGGCAATTGATGGACCTTTCTTTGTAGTTTTATCTAAAGACACTACGCTAACTTCTTCTGACAAATTGGTGTTAACTTCATGTTTCTCTTCTGTTTGAATATGCTGGTTTTCGAAATTAAGTGCATCTTTGTTAAGTTCGATATTAAAGGATTCGTTAAGTCTGTGTTGCCTTGCCTCACTTCGATCTTTAAGTCGTTGTGGTGTGTTTTGTATATAGGCAAAAAAAGCAATGGTATATAAACCTACATTATCAACAAATTTTAACCATGAGAAACCGGTTAATAGCACGAAACCGGTGCATGCAAATAAAAGAAAAAGTAACGTGCTTCCTACAAATGAAAAATATGGTAGTAAAGAGTTGCTAATGACATCGCCAACAATTCCTCCAGCAGAAAAATAGAATAAATCGTCAAAATTCATACTTGCTAAAGAAGTGATACCGATATATAGCATGAAGAAACCGATAAATTTTAAACTTAAAGTAAGAAAGTCTAATTGTCTTATACGGTAGAATTTTTGGAAAAGTAACCAACCCGTAATTGCGATAACAAATGGTAAACTATAGGCAATAAAACCGAAAAGGTTAAGCATAAGATCTGATATAAACGCACCGACTGCCCCTCCTAAATTTCTTACCGGAGTTTGATAGCCGGTTTGTGCCCAGCCTGGATCGGCTGCATCGAAGCTAAAAAGTGCAAGCATCAAATACATTGCAGATACGCTAAAGAAAAGCAATCCCGCTTCAAGCATTCGTTGGATACCCGACAATTGGCTCGTCACTTTGTCATCAGATTGGTGTTTATTATTCGTTTTATGCATACCAATTAACGTACCTTTTCCCTTGTGAATGAAGTCACATCGCTATCTTCTTATTAGAAGTTATCATATTTACACTTAAAATAGTTAAAGACAATTGCATTAAAGCAACCCTTAACTAGCTTTACTGTATAAAATACCAGATTACGGCTTAATTGGTAACATATTACTGGATTTAATTTCATCCATCACCACATAAGTTCTACTTTCACTAACTGACGGTAATCTAAGTAAAGTTTCACCGAGTAATTCTCTATAGGCTGACATATCACTAACACGGGTTTTGAGTAAAAAATCGTAGTTACCTGAAACCAAGTGACATTCATGAATAACATCGACAAGTTGTACTGCTTTTGCAAACTCATTAAATACGTCAGGGCTTGTTTTAGTCAAGGTGATTTCAACAAACACAAGTAACGCAGCATCGAGTTGATTTGGATTTAAAATAGCCTTATATCCCAAAATATAACCATCTAATTCTAAACGTTTAACTCTTTCTAGACATGGAGTAGGACTCAAGCCAACTCTTTTTGATAGTTCAACGTTAGATAGCCGCCCATCTTTTTGTAATTCATTTAAAATGTTTTTATCAATACGATCTATTTTTCTCTGCATGAACAACCACCTTAGTTATTAATTCTATCAAGAACAATTTTAACAATATTATATGCTAATATATTATCAATAACGACAGGTTAATCTAGTTGATTATGAGTAAACTAGTTTTAAATAAAAGCGCTATACTAACAATTAAAATGGCATTTTATCCCTTTAACCAACAATAAGTAGAGTAATAATATGATTATCGGTGTACCTAAAGAAATTAAAAACCATGAATACCGTGTTGGCATGGTGCCGGCCAGCGTAAGAGAATTGATAGGTCAAGGACATCAGGTGTATGTAGAAACCCAAGCTGGATCAGGAATAGGTTTTACTGACGATGATTATAAAACAGCAGGTGCAAGTATCCTAGCAACTGCAGGTGAAGTTTTTAAACAAGTTGAAATGATCGTTAAAGTCAAAGAGCCACAACCAATTGAGCGTGCGATGCTGCGTGAAGGGCAAATTTTATTTACTTATTTACATTTAGCACCAGATGCTGAGCAAACTAAAGATCTAATTGACAGTAAAGCTATTTGCATTGCCTATGAAACCGTGACAGATAACACAGGTGGCTTACCCCTTCTCGCACCTATGTCTGAAGTTGCTGGGCGCATGTCAATTCAAGCTGGAGCGCAAGCACTAGAAAAATCAAATGCTGGTCGCGGCATGTTATTAGGTGGCGTACCTGGCGTAGAGCCAGCTAAAGTTGTCGTTATTGGCGGTGGTATGGTTGGTAACAACGCGGCTCAAATGGCAGTAGGTATGGGCGCAGAAGTTGTTGTATTAGACAGAAATACACATGTCTTACGCAAGTTAGATGCACAGTTTGGCAATAAAATTAAAGCAATTTACTCAACAGCAGATGCACTTGAGAAACATGTTTTAGAAGCTGACCTTGTTATTGGGGGAGTATTAATACCAGGCGCAGCAGCGCCTAAACTTGTGACTAAAAATCATATCAAAAACATGAAACCAGGATCTGCAATTGTCGATGTAGCGATAGACCAAGGTGGTTGTATTGAAACATCTTACGCAACAACGCACGCTGAACCTACTTTTATCGTTGATAACGTTGTTCACTATTGTGTTGCCAACATGCCTGGTGCAGTACCTCGCACATCGACTTTCGCTTTGAATAACGCAACATTGCCTTATATTATTCAAATTGCCAATAAAGGTTATAGAAAAGCATTAAATGACAATAATCATTTACTCAATGGTTTAAATGTTATTAACGGCCAAGTAACAGTAAAAGAAGTTGCGGAAAATTTAGGTTATGAGTTTGTTGAGCCATCTGTCGCTCTGAATAGCTAATTAAGATAACAACTTAAGACAAATAGTTATATTCTTTTAAAGGGCGTTGTTGATACGGCGCTTTTTTATGTCTTCCTTTTTCATTATTGCTAGCGTAATTAATTAATAAAGTTACTGTACACGCTTGATTAAAATATCTATCATCCCAATCTAAGTGATATATGTAAGCTGATTATTTGAAAGTGAATTAATTTATACAAGTAAGCAGTTAATTAACATAAAGCGACTAAACAAATAGTAGCTAACAAACTCATTACGTGTTTTGCTTTTTTAGCTAGTATAATTTCCATGAGATTGACTATTTTTAGCTGAACCCTTATTTACAAATTTGCTTTATTTAATAAAAGCAGATTTTATTTTTAAAGACTACTGGAGTATTCATGAGCGAATCAAGACATTGTCCCCTATTAATTTTGGGCTCGGGCCCTGCTGGATATACAGCTGCTGTCTATGCGGCAAGAGCTAACTTAAACCCTGTTATGATTACGGGCATGCAACAAGGTGGTCAATTAACCACGACAACTGATGTAGAAAACTGGCCTGGCGATCCTGATGGGCTAACAGGACCTGCATTGATGGATAGAATGCAAAAGCATGCAGAAAAATTTGACACTGAAATAATTTTTGATCACATCAACAACGTAGATTTTAGCAGTCGTCCCTACAAGTTAACCGGAGATAATGGCGGGTATACTTGTGATGCTTTAATTATTTGTACTGGAGCATCAGCTCAATACCTTGGTTTAGATTCAGAAGAAGCCTTTATGGGGCGCGGTGTATCAGCTTGTGCA
>CAWVWK010000067.1:0-12625 GCA_963933725.1 uncultured Colwellia sp. | reverse complement strand
TTTAAACTTGGTTTTGATTTAGGCTTCAATTTTTTCACATTATCTGAGGCTTCCTCCTCATCGCCTGCATCAACCGATGCATTAGAGACAGATTCAGACTTAACACTGCTTAATTGAGGTTTCTTTGTTGCTGATGAGTTATTACTCTCTTCATCAATAAGTGGTTCCTCAAGGTGCTCTATAGGTAAAGAGGTACCTACACCATTCTCTTTTGCATAAATCGCCGATATCGCTGCATATGGAACTGTTATATGCTCAACTTTACCCGCAAATCGTGCACTGAACTCAATGGTGTCACCGGCTAAATTAATACTACCCACTGCCGATAAAGCTACATTGAGGACTATCTGCCCATCAACAACATAGTTCATTGGCACTAATACACCAAAGACGTTAACGTCAACAGCAATATAAGGCGTTAGATCATTATCGGATAGCCATTCATAATAAGCTCTTACCAAATAAGGCTTATTGGAACTCATCGATTCAAAATTTGAATCAGACATTAGCTAAGTGGACCTAAACGAATCTCTCTTTCAGCTTCAGTCAAAGACGCTTGGAATGATTCACGTTCAAAAAGTCTCAACATATAAGTTTTAAGCTCTTTAGAGCCTTGACCGACTAGCTCGATTCCAAATGCAGGTAAACGCCATAGTAAAGGTGCTAAGTAACAATCAACAAGACTAAACTCTTCGCTCATAAAATAAGGCGCTTCATTTAAGATAGGTGCAACACTAAGTAAGCTTTCTTTCAAATCTACTCTTGCTTTAGCTGCATCGTCAGCAGAGCCTGTTAAGATAATTTTAGCAAGACTATACCAGTCACTTTCAATGCGATGCATCATAAGGCGACTTCTACCACGTGCAACCGGATAAACAGGCATTAAAGGTGGATGAGGGAAGCGTTCATCTAAGTATTCGATAATAATTTTAGCTTCGTATAAGGCTAATTCACGATCAATTAAAGTTGGTACCGTTCCGTATGGATTCAAATCTAATAAATCTTCAGGTAAGTTTGCTAAATCTACTGCCTGGATTTCAACACCTACCCCTTTTTCAGCTAACACGATACGCGTTTGATGACTGTACATATCATCTTCATGGGTAAATAAAGTCATTAATGAACGCTTATTTGCTGCTATGACCATTAGGCCTCCAAGTTTTTTAAAATAAAATGTTTTAAATTTATATTAACGAATAAAATTAAAATTTGTTGATGTTTATACCAACCCCATTAAATAAGTGGGCTACTTTTTCATGAAAAAATGGACTTGGTATTACTAAGAGAGTTAGCCTCTCTTAGACTAAAATACCCCAGACATGTTCAACACATCTAGGGTGTATAGCGGATAGTTAATATAACTTTTGTAATATTAATGTATATCGCGCCAGTATTCTTTCTTCAATAGGTAAGAAATAATAAAGAAGATAAACAAGAAGGCTAATACATAATAACCTAAGCTTTTACGTTCTAACTTGTTTGGCTCACCAACGTACTCTAAGAAGTTTGTTAAGTCACGAACAACATCATCGTACTCTTCTGTTGTTAATTTACCACCCATTGCTGGTGTTAAATGACTCACCTCTGCAATTGCTTTAGTTCCTGCTTCTTCATCTGCTGAAACATGCTCTTGGTCAATCACTTTAAATTGTAAACCTTGAAGCTCTTGTAGAGCATGAGGCATCCCAACATCTTTAAAGACGCTGTTATTTACACCAAAAGGACGCTCTTCATCAATATAAAAAGAACGTAAGTATGTGTAGATCCAATCAGGGTTACGTAAACGAGCCTCTAACGTTAAATCAGGTGGCGCACTACCAAACCAATTTGCAGCTTGCTTAGCTGGCATCGTGTTAGTGATATGGTCACCAACTTTTTCACCAGTATACATATAATTTGCTATACCATCTTCATCTTCAATACCTAAATCTTTAAAGGTACGGTTATAACGTTGATATTTTAACTGGTGACAACCTAAACAATAGTGAACGTAAGTTTTAAAGCCACGCTTTAATGACTCTTTATCAGACAAATCATTATTTGCTTTATCTAGAGGTATACTTGGACCTGCTGACTGCGCAAAAAATGATACCAGAGTGCATAAGACTAAAAGTAATTTTTTCATTAGTGTGAAACCCTCTCTGGAACTGGCTTACATACTTCGTTCTTAGAATAGAACCAAAGTGCTACGAAGAAGCCAAAGTAACCGAATGCTGCAACAATACCAATCATATTTGCTGTTGGCGTAGCAGGCATCGTTCCTAAAACACCTAAAACAATAAAGCTAATTGTAAATTGAATTAAGTTAGCTAAATGTAGCTTAGAACGGTAACGCACCGACTTCACAACGCCACGATCAAACCACGGTAGTAAAAACAGAACAATGATTGCCGCAAACATCGCCATAGTACCTAGTAATGGATCCGGTACTATTCGTAAAATAGTAAAGAACGGTCCAAAGTACCATACAGGAACAATATGCTCAGGTGTTTTTAATCCGTTTGCAGGTTCAAAGTTTGGCGCTTCGATGAAGTAACCACCACCCTCTGGAGCAAAGAACATTACCCAACAGAAAATGAATAAGAAAAAGGCTACACCCATAATATCTTTTACAGAGTAATAAGGATGGAAAGGTATCGCGTCAACAATATCGTATTTGTCTGTGTATTGTTTATGGAAAGTGAATTTGCTTTGTTCTTCCAGCTTAACAGAACCTTTCTTCTTCTTGATTTCTACACCTTCAGGGTTATTAGAACCCACTTCATGCAGAGCAAGAATGTGTAAGAAGACTAAGATAACAAGAACAAGTGGCAATGCAATAACATGTAATGCAAAGAAGCGGTTTAGCGTAGCACCTGAAATTACGTAATCACCACGAATCCAAAGTGTTAAGTCATCACCGATAACAGGAATAGTACCAAATAATGATATAATTACCTGCGCCCCCCAATACGACATATTACCCCAAGGTAATAAGTAGCCCATGAATGCTTCAGCCATTAATACTAAGAAGATCAACATACCGAAGATCCAAAGTAATTCACGTGGCTTTTGGTATGAACCGTACATAAGACCACGCATCATGTGTAAATATACAACAACGAAAAAAGCAGATGCACCCGTTGAGTGCATGTATCTTAACAACCATCCGTAATCAACATCACGCATGATATATTCGATTGAAGCAAATGCACCTTCAGCTGATGGCTCATAGTTCATTGTTAACCAGATACCTGTAACGATTTGGTTAACTAGTACTAACATAGCTAATGAACCAAAAAAGTACCAAAAGTTAAAGTTTTTTGGGGCTGGGTATTGTGCTATATGTTTATTCCAAGCATCTGTTACAGGTAAACGTTTATCTACCCATCCCATAAGGTCGGTAAGTAATCTCATCAACATTACGCCTCTCCTTGACTAACACCAATTAAAAGCGTGTTGTCGTCTTTAAAAGAATGCTCAGGTATAACTAAATTTAATGGTGCTGGAACACCTTGGAAAACACGGCCAGCAATATCAAATTTAGAACCGTGACATGGACAGAAGAAACCGTTTTCTACACCAGCAACTTGTTCTTCAAAATCACCATTACGGTAAGTAGGAGCACAACCTAAATGTGTACAAACGCCTAACGCAACAAGAAATTCAGGTTTAATTGAACGATACTTGTTAGTCGCATAAGCTGGTTGTTGAGCTGTTTCAGAGTTTGGATCTCGTAATTGGTCATCATGCTTAGCTAACCTTTCCACGCTTTCGGCTGTTCTACGAACAACATACACAGGTTTACCACGCCATTCGGCACGGATCATTTGGCCTAGTCCTATCTTGCCTACATTCACTTCTACTGGAGCACCCGCTGCCTTCGCACGAGCACTTGGATTCCAGGAAGCAATGAAAGGCACGGCAGCACCAACTACACCAGCTCCACCTACAACAGCTGTTGCTGCAGTAAGGAAACGTCGACGTCCGTTATTTACGGGCATATCGCTCATTCACACTCTCCAATTGGTATTTGGTATCAAACTGTTTTTCATTCTCTACGTTGATTTATGCAACAAAGGTACTTATAGCATAGCCTTTGTTTTAGTTTGATCAAATCTGCATCAATACAAATTAAATTGATGCAATGAAAATAATTTTAATGATCATAAAGAAATGTACTGTTTTTTACAAGATAAAATACGTTTAGTCACAGTAAAAAACGATATTTATATCTGACTTGCTAACATCGAATCATTGTTTTGAAAAACATTAATTAATTTAAGGCATAAAAAAACCGACACAAGGTCGGTTTTTGAATGTTGAAACGCTGTGAGGCGTATTAACGTTTTGAGAATTGTGGACGTTTACGTGCTTTATGTAAACCAACTTTCTTACGTTCAACTTTACGTGCGTCACGAGTAACGAAACCAGCTTTACGTAAATCGCTACGTAAAGTTTCATCGAACTCCATTAATGCACGAGTAATACCGTGACGGATAGCACCAGCTTGACCAGAATTACCACCACCAACTACAGTGATGTTAAAATCAAACTTTTCCATCATTTCTAATAATTCTAATGGTTGACGAACAACCATACGAGCCGTTTCACGACCGAAGTATACAGAAATATCACGTTTGTTAATTGTTATTGCACCGTTACCAGCTTTCATGAACACACGAGCAGTTGAGCTCTTGCGACGACCAGTACCGTAATATTGATTATCAGCCATTGCTTACAGCTCCAAAAGTTGTGGTTGTTGTGCAGTATGCGCGTGCTCAGCACCAGCATACACTTTTAATTTGCGGAACATTTCACGACCTAAAGGACCTTTAGGTAACATGCCTTTCACTGCAAATTCAAGTACGCGTGTAGGCGCTTTTTCGATTAGCTTTTCAAAGCTAATTTGCTTAAGACCACCTGGGAATTCAGTATGCGAGTAGTAAATTTTACCTTTCGCTTTATTACCAGTTACACGAACTTTATCAGCATTGATAACAACGATATAATCGCCGGTATCTACGTGAGGAGTATATTCTGCTTTATGCTTACCACGTAAACGTGAAGCAATTTCAGTAGCGATACGACCTAAAGTTTTATCCTCGGCGTCCACTAAGAACCATTCGCGTTGTACGCTTTCTGGTTTAGCTACAAAAGTTTTCATTAAAAAACCCAATTTTTTAAAAAATGTTACTTAAATGGTAATGAAATTTTCATTTAATTACCGGTTAAAATAGACTACGCACCTACCCCTTCGAGTATCGAGTCTAGCGCCCTTATTTATTGCAAATACATTCAATGCAAAGCAAAAATAATAAGCATTTGTAACGTAGGGAGCGCGGATTATACAGAATAAATAAAAAAAGATCACGCCTATTTTTATATTTTATAAAAAATAGGCGTGATCTTTAAACAGTAAACTGTTGCAACAGTTTAAAAGCACTAAAGCTATAACGGAATAACGATTGAATTTACGGTTAGTTTGCCCTTTGAAAAATCAACTTTAGTTGTCAGTTTATTATTCTCTTTTAGTAGTAAACCTTGCTCTACATATTGATTAGCAGCCGGTAATAACCCCAACTTTTGAATATATTTCTCCGGTGCTTCTGCGGTAACATCCACTTGAAGCGCTTGTAGCAAGCTCATCGGGTTTGTAGGCACATATAAAGCTTGGTCTACTTTAAGAGAGCCTGTTGATAAGATATTTCCTTGTGCTGTCTCTACACTTAAATCAGAGACTGTTATACTTGGACCACTCGATAAGAGCTTTTCGATAATTGCTCCTAACTTCTGCATATTTTCAGGTGTCATCAATTCATTAGCGTCGGCAGAGAAATTCGATAAAAATTCATTTAATGATTTTACCGCCTCTAATCCTAAACTATCTACTTCAACATCTAAATTCACATTACTTAATTTATGTTCGAATGAATCAATCGTATCGATATGATAATTTAAAGCAATCTTTAGCTGGTTTTCAACAACATTAGAGGTACCTTTAAAGCTCATACTTTCTAGGGTAAGTGGTTGGTTGGTTATACTATCAGTGGTGACCAAACTCCCTATCACAAAATCAAACTCGCCTACAGTAATAGCAGTGCCATCATAATAACTACCATCAATCAATGTTTGATCTACGTTAAAACTAACCTCGCCAACTTTAATGCCTTCTTCATTCGCTTTAAAACTTAATCCAGCCCAATGAAAATTCCCATACATTCTATTGTCCCGAGTAATCGTAAATTCACTATTAACTGGCTTAAAATGCATTTCATTAGCTCTTCTTGTAGACAATACTTCATCTACAACGAGTGTCACAATAACATTTTTTGAAAAAGTAAACAGCGAAGAAAGATGGATTTTATCTTTAATGAGCTCTTTAAGATCAGGATCTAATGCTTCTATGTTTTTAAAGTTAAGGTGAGCTCTTGAATGACTCAGTCCGAAGTGGAGACCGTCATCTGCAAAAATAATAGGCCCAAACGATAATGTTTCTTCTATAACAAGTGTTAAGTCTTCTAGTGTATTATCTTGTAACAAAATCACCATTTCAGTAGTCGCTAGACCACTGAACCAATGGCTAATGAAGTTTTTCTCTTTAATTTCTATTACCGGATTTTTAGATAACTTATCCAGTGTATTCTGATGTTCTGTTTCAACTAAACTACCTATGTATTTAGGCAGAACAAGTAAAAGAGCAGTAACAACCATGACTATCTTAATCAATTTATTCATTCTAATTTATACCTTTATTCTTATTATTTAATGTCTATTTTTCAGCGGTTAAAGTGTTTATCCTCTGCGTTGCCTTACGATCTCAAATAAACAAATCCCAGTTGCTACAGACACATTTAAACTCGAAACCTTACCCGCCATAGGCAACTTAACCAGTTGATCACAATTTTCACGGGTGAGCCTGCGCATTCCTTTACCCTCTGCTCCCATCACTAAAGCCATAGGTCCTGATAATTTAACATCGTATAAGCACGTATCTGTTTCACCAGCAGTACCAATAATCCACACACCAAGTTCTTGTAACTGCTTCATGGTTCTTGATAAATTAGTTACTTGTACTAAAGGCACACTTTCCACCGCACCCACAGCGACTTTACGAACCGTTGGGGTGATTCGTGCCGCATTATCTTTAGGAACTATTATCGCCTGAACACCCGATGCATCTGCATTACGTAAGCATGCACCTAGGTTATGTGGATCTGTAACCCCATCTAAAATAAGTAGAAAAGGAGGGATTCCTTGTGCATTGGCTTTGTTGATAATGTCATCTAAATCATTCTCAGTAAAGACCTTTCCTTGCTTAACTCGTGCTATTACACCTTGGTGCTGCTCGCCTTCACTTTTTTCATCGAGAACTTTTCTTTGCACCATTTGTGCTGAAATTCCGAGCTTTCTTGCCATATTAATGATTGACATTAATCGTTCATCTTCTCGCCCTTTTAATAACCAGATTTCAATAAAGCGCTCGGGCGCAGAATCCATTAAAGCATTGACCGCGTGAATACCAAATACTAATTCGTCATTTTTAGCCATTATTATCTCTGTCGTTTTTTCAATTTAAAATATTATTTCTGTGCATTATTTCTGCGCATTATTATTTTGCATTTTTACGTGCATTTTTACCCGGTCTTTTTTTTCTTTCGCTGCGCTTAACTGCTTTACCTGTGGTTTTGCTTTTTTTAGGTTTTTTAGCCTTTTTATCCCCTGCTTGAAGTTTACTTTCCCCCCCAGGCTTATTTCGTCTGTCATTTGTTTTATCAGCTAATGCTAGCGCAATTTTTTTCTCATCTAAGTTCACCGCCTCAACCGTTACTTCTACAACATCACCAACACGATAGCGAACACCGCTATTTTCTCCCGTTAATGACATGCGAACATCATCATAATGGTAGTAGTCACGACCTAGTGCGGTAATATGCACTAAACCTTCAATATGAAGCGACTGTAAACGAACAAAAAGACCAAAGTTAGTAACTGTACTGATAACACCAGTAAAACTTGAACCAACATGATCTTGCATAAATTCACATTTCAGCCAATCGCTCACATCACGAGTTGCTTCATCTGCTCTTCGCTCTGTCATCGAACAATGCTCACCTAGCTCTACGACTTCTGCTAAGGTATAGTTATAAAAACCGGCATTTGCTTCATTTGTTGCTTGCTCTTCTAAAATAGCTTTTATAACACGATGTACGACGAGGTCTGGATAACGTCGAATTGGCGAAGTAAAATGACTATAAGACGTTAATGCTAAGCCAAAATGGCCCAAATTATCACTTTGATAAACAGCTTGGCGCATAGAACGCAATAACATGGTTTGTATAAGCTCTTTGTCTGCCCTATCTGCAACCTTAGTGATAATTTCACCATAATCTTTAGGCTCAGGTGCTTCGCGTTTTGGTAGTGTAATTCCTAATTCGCTAAGATAACTCACAAAATTATTATATTTTTCTTCGCTAGGTTTATCATGAACCCTGAAAAGCCCTGGTTTGGCGTGTTTTTCTATAAATTTAGCTGTTGCTACATTGGCTAAAATCATACACTCTTCAATAATTTTATGTGCATCATTACGTATAAGTGGCACGACACTTTCAATTTTTTTATCTTCATTGAAAAGAAAAATTGATTCTTGCGTTTCAAACGCAATTGCACCACGTTTGTCACGTGCATCCGTTAACGCCCAGTACATCCTATTTAAGTTTTCAAGATCTGGCACTAAAGGGGCATACTCTTGTCTTAAACTTTCACTCTCAGGGTTTTCTTGATCCAAAATTTTGGCAACTTTGGTATAGGTAAACCGAGCATGAGATTGCATTACCGCAGGATAAAACTTACTTCCCGATAATTTTCCGTTAGCGCTAATGGTCATTTCACAGACCATACAAAGTCTGTCTACATGCGGATTTAGTGAACATAAACCATTAGATAATTTCTCAGGTAGCATCGGGATAACTTGGCTTGGGAAGTAAACTGAGTTACCGCGTGAAATTGCTTCATCATCAAGTGCCGTTTTATGACGAACATAATAACTAACATCAGCGATAGCTACCCACAAACGCCAGCCGCCTGACTTTTTAGGTTCACAATAGACGGCATCATCAAAATCTCGAGCGTCTTCACCGTCAATGGTCACTAAAGGTAAATGGCGTAAATCAACCCTAGGAGCTTTAGCCTCCTCTTCTACTTCGTCTTTAATGAGTGAAACTTCAGCTTGTAGAGTATGTGAGAATTGATGAGGTAGGTCATGCGCTCTTAATGCTATTTCTATTTCCATACCGGGTGCCATGTGGTCGCCTAGCACTTCAATTACTTTTCCTACCGCATGCGATCTAGGTGTAGGCCTTTGAAGAAGTTCTACAACAACCATTTGACCTTGCCTTGCGCCAAGTTTTTCTTTTGGATCAATAAATATTTCTTGCTTAATTTTAGTGTCTTCACTAATGACACTACAAATATGATGGTCTACATAGAAACGTCCAACGATAGGCGCTTTTCTAGGCTCTACTACCCTAAGTATTCTTATTTCTTTACGCCCTTTTCTATCAGTGCGATCCACTAAAATAGCTTCGGCCACATCACCATGAAACACTTTTTTCATTTCATGCGACGAGATATAAAAATCTTTATTTTTTTTGTTTTTATCTTTATCTGTCACCCGAGTAGCAGTGGGTGTGAAAAAACCAAAACCATCTCTATGGCCGGTTACTTGTCCTGTTAATAAACTGTTTTTAGGTGGGATTTGATATTTTTTCTTTGCTGTAAATAAAACTTGTCCACTATTTTCCATAGCGCGCAAACGACGCTTAAGCACAATACACCTTTCCTTAGATGCATAGCCGAGCTTATCCACCAACGCATCAAACGACACACCTGTTTGTTCTTTTTCGATAAGGGATAATAGTAATTCTCGGCTGGCTATTGGGTTGTCGTAATTTTTGGCTTCACGATCGCCGTAGGGGTCTTTAAATGTCAATGTATTTTGTTTTTCCTATGTTAATTTCCGAAAGTATATCATAGTTGTGTAAGTTACCTAAAAGATGACTTATTTTAAGATATGCCTTATTTTTAATTTGTATAAACTTGTTTTCTTGCCGCTAAGTAAATCGATTCCGGCAATTTTTCTTCCAAACTGGATAATTGCTGAGCAATAATTTTATGTGTTTTTTTATCACCTGTTACTGCATGAAATAGTTGAGAATATAAAGCAGGGTAATCTAACGGGCTTCCGTAACCTTGTCCATACAATTGAGCTAACCTAAGTTGAGCATTCAGATTATTTAAACTAGCCGCATGCCTTAAAAAACGTATTGATTTTTCTATATTTACTTGTACAAACTTTCCTAGATGATAATAACGGCCTAGTTGCTCTAACCCTTCAGGCAAGCCTTGTTTTGCGGCAAGTGACATATAGTGCAAACCTAGTTTAATATCTTTTTTTACACAGACGCCATAAGCAAGCATGTCGCCCCATAAAAATTGATAAGCAGGCATTTTACTTTTCACCGCTCGAATTTGTATATCTTGCACTAATTGGCAGTCATCAATAACCACTTGACTTAAATGTTTATTTTCTGAGATTAAGGTTAAAAGTTGATCCGATGAATATATTTGTACGGTTTTAATCTCTTTTGCAGAAACATTGATTGAACAACCAATGAAAAAAATCCAAATGATATAACCATAAAATATTACTCTACGGGGTATTACACAAAATAAACTGCGCATAAAAGTCTCCAAAGCATTGTTATACCAATGTCATTTAATATGTGATCATTTCTACTTGCTAAAATCACCAACTACTTCGTTATTTCTTTAATAATTAAGATGCATGGATGCATCTTATTAGACAAAGCAGACGGCACATGAGATACCTTATTAGATAATGCAGGAGCATATTGTCCTGAACAACTAGTTACTTAAATAAATGCCTTGTATTTGTCAATTTTCTCTAAATCTAAAATAGATCACTTATTAAATGAAACGGGTATTATCGCTTTATTTTTCATAAGTTTTAGTTATATCGGCAAATAAATTAAAAGGTTTAGAGCCTTTTATTAGCGTAGACCAGTTATATTAATAACGATAGTTAGTCACTTAACAAGAAGTGTCGAGAACAGGGAGGTAGAGCAAAAAAGAGAGGCTTTTAGCTTAAAAGTGGCTTTAATAAATACAAGCCACTTATTAGAGAATATATTAAAAGTGGGAGTTAAATAGAAAAAGAAGAACCACAGCCACAAGTTGTTGTTGCATTAGGGTTGGTTACAACAAAACGGCTTCCTTCTAGACTTTCTAAATAATCAACCGTGCCATCAACTAGGTATTGTAAACTCATCGGATCGATAACCATCATTACACCTTGCTTCTCAATAGTCATATCGCCTTCATTTACTTTTTCATCGAAGGTAAATCCATACTGAAAACCTGAACAACCGCCACCTGTAACGTAAACACGTAATTTTAATGCTGGATTCTCTTCTTCTGTAATAAGAGATAAAACTTTTTTAGCAGCATTATCAGTAAACTGTATCGGTAATTCAGGATTGGACATTTTATTCAACTTAATATTTCAATTAGATTTTCATTGGGGATATAACACCAAGTCATTAATAAATTATGCATTTATCTTCATAAAAGAGTAACTAAATAATTAAGCGCTTGGTATAAGCGTGGCTATTATCTTAAAGTTGAGTATTTTAGTCAAGTATTGAGAGCGCAGTTAATAGAATAAAGCCATGTAAAATGGATATGCTTTAAGACCTTTAAATTATTTATCTATAAGATCGACCGCATTATAAACATTTTCGACTTTTTGATACTTTTGCCACTTTGTTTTAACTAGAACCGCCTCAAGCTTCACTTTATCGAGTTTGAAATTTTCGGGTAAAATAAAATCCCCCCCTAATATTTGAAAATATTTAAAGCTAAAGTTAAGGGCTTGTTTGTCTAGTTCAGATACTGACTTAAGTGATAATGTCGTAGCTCTGTTATTAATGCTGCCAATAAGTTTTAAGTCGATATAACCTTTGGCATATCTTTTTATCGCCTCATGTTGAACCAGTGCCACTTCAAAGTGATATTTATGCTCACTTTCCATCGGTACAATTTTGATACTATCAATCACCAAACCGCTAGAGTCTTTACCTGGAGACATCACTTTTTCATAAAAAGCTAAGTCCTTTTTTACTTCATAATTTTTTTCTGAAAAATCTTTTAATAACATTTGCGATCGCTGATTAGCTAATTGCTCTATTGCCAATTCCACTTCTAATGTATGAATACGTTTGGAGTGTTTCTCTTGTGCTGCGTATAACGCTTCAAGACGTATTTTTTGTTTATTCAATGTTTCTGTATGAAAATCATGATAATAGTTTCCTACTCGGTAACCTGAAAAGAAACAAAGCAGTATAAGAGCCAATAAAAAAACGGCAGACTTAAATGCGCCTAAACGTTCTACAACTATCGATAGATTTATTTTTGCTAACCAATTCATATATAAAGTACAATACCTTGAATGCCGAACAGTGGGCATATTTTAATAATAAAGTTTAATTCAGTAACATCACTATGATATCACTAACCTCTGTGAGAAAACATTTAGCTTTTCCAAAAACATCTTGGCAGATATGTT
>CAWVWK010000066.1:0-12845 GCA_963933725.1 uncultured Colwellia sp. | reverse complement strand
GTTTAAACTTTAAACAAATAAACTAAATATTTTTTTATCACTAAATTTAAATAAAATAGTTGTTGCAATTTAATTAAAACTACATTGAAATGTGCTACTAGGTTAGTGTTGACTAACATCTTTTAAATCATCATAAAAAGCTTAAATTTGATCTAAACTTATCACTTGCAAATAACTCAAAATCTCATTATCTTGTGTCTACATTTAAAAAAAACCCAATATGTTGTGTGTTTAATAATCTACTAACCAATTTTATAACGCTGTCATTGTTTAATATGGTTTTCAAGATGAAAAGTTAAATAATGCACTTGGTATTAAATAGACGCATCAGAAAAATAAAAAAGAATAATAAAACTTATTTGACGTATTACGTCAAAATATAACAAATGGCTTTAAAGGACTTTCATGAATAACAACCTCTTTGTTACTAAACGCAACGGCACAAAAGAATCAATTGATTTAGAAAAAATCCATCGTGTGATTGATTGGGCTGCTGATGGACTGGATGACGTATCTGTTTCACAAGTTGAAATAAAATCACATATTCAGTTTTACGATGGCATAAAAACTGAAGATATTCATGAAACCATTATTAAAGCTGCAGCAGATCTTATCTCTGAAGAAACACCTGACTACCAATATTTAGCTGCTCGCTTAGCTGTATTTCATTTACGTAAAAAAGCTTACGGTCAATTTGAACCACCTAATTTTTTCCACCATGTTGTAAAAATGGTGGAACTGGGTAAGTACGACCAACATTTACTTGAAGATTATGATGAAAATGACTTTGAACAAATGTCACTCTTTTTAGATCACAGTCGTGATCTGAACTTTAGTTATGCTGCCGTGAAGCAATTAGAAGGTAAATATCTTGTTCAAAATAGAGTGTCAGGCGAAATATATGAAAGTGCACAATTCTTATATATGCTCGTTTCAGCCTGTTTATTCGCTAAATACCCTGAAACTACACGTTTAAAGTACATTAAAGGTTTTTACAATGCGATATCTACATTTAAAATTTCTTTACCTACTCCTATTATGGCAGGTGTGCGTACGCCCACTAGACAGTTCTCATCGTGTGTCTTAATAGAGTGTGGTGACAGTCTCGATTCAATCAATGCAACATCTAGCAGTATTGTGAAATATGTGTCACAACGTGCTGGTATCGGTGTAAACGCAGGTAAAATTCGTGCATTAGGTAGCACTATACGTAATGGTGAAGCTTTCCATACAGGTTGTATTCCTTTTTATAAGCATTTTCAAACAGCTGTTAAAAGTTGTTCTCAAGGTGGTGTACGTGGAGGCGCAGCCACCCTATTCTATCCATTATGGCATCTAGAAGTTGAAAGTTTACTTGTCCTTAAAAACAATCGCGGCGTTGAAGAAAACCGTGTTCGTCACTTGGACTATGGTGTTCAGTTTAACAAACTCATGTATCAACGTCTTATTAAAGGTGGTCACATAACATTATTTAGCCCAAGTGATGTGCCTGGTTTATACGAAGCTTTCTTTGAAGACCAAGATAAGTTTGATGAACTATATGTGCAATATGAAAACGATGAATCTATTCGTAAAAAAAGAATTAAAGCGATTGAATTATTTACTTTATTTGCTCAAGAAAGAGCAAGTACTGGAAGAATATACTTACAAAATGTAGATCACTGTAATAACCATAGTCCGTTTAACCCGGAATATGCGCCGATTCGTCAAAGCAACCTATGTTTAGAAATTGCTTTACCGACAAAACCGTTAAATGACATCAATGATGAAGAAGGTGAAATTGCACTTTGTACCCTATCCGCTTTTAATTTAGGTGCCATTGAGTCGCTTGATGAATTAGAAGATTTAGCTGATTTAGCTGTACGTGCATTAGATAATTTACTTGATTATCAAGATTACCCTGTTAAAGCTGCGTTAAATGCAACCATGGGTCGACGTACCTTAGGTATAGGTGTTATTAACTATGCTTATTACTTAGCTAAAAATGGACTTTACTACTCGAACGGAAGTGCAAATGATTTAACACACAAAACGTTTGAAGCAATTCAATTCTACTTACTAAAAGCGAGTAATGAATTAGCAAAAGAAGCTGGTGCATGTCCTAAATTTAATGAAACGCGTTTATCTCAAGGTATATTACCAATCGATACATATAAGAAGCACATTGATAATATTACCAGTGAGCCGCTACATCTTGATTGGGAAACATTACGTGCAAACATTCAAAAGCACGGTGTAAGAAACTCAACCGTGTCAGCATTAATGCCATCTGAAACGTCTTCACAGATTTCAAATGCAACCAATGGTATTGAACCACCTAGAGGCTTGATCAGTGTTAAAGCCAGTAAAGATGGTATTTTAAAACAAGTTGTACCTGAATATAAGAAACTAAAAGATAATTATGAATTACTATGGAATATTCCAAGTAATGAAGGCTACTTAGAACTTGTAGGTATAATGCAGAAGTTTGTTGACCAAACGATCTCAGCTAACACAAACTACGATCCATCAAAATTTGAAGGTGGTAAAGTACCAATTAAACAAGTTTTAAAAGACTTATTAACGGCGTACAAACTAGGTGTAAAAACGATGTATTATCACAATACACGTGACGGCGCTAGCGACGATATGGAAACTGAAGATGATGGTTGTGCAGGTGGAGCTTGTAAAATTTAATGATTCTCAGTGATACAATATTTAAAAGCGTTTAGAAAGTCTCTTTTCTAAGCGCTTTTAAAAAGCTAAATACAATATATTAAAAGAGACTTCACAAAACGATAAGGTTATTAGAGTCACAAAACATAATGTGAAGGCGATTTTTAAAGGGAAAAATCATGACGTACACTACGTTCAATCAAACACCAAACGATGCACTTTCAGAACCAATGTTTCTAGGAAACAGTGTTAATGTTTCTCGCTATGACCAACAAAAGTACATGGCTTTTGAAAAGCTAATTGAAAAACAACTTTCGTTTTTTTGGCGACCTGAAGAAATTGATGTTTCTAAAGACAGAGCTGATTGGCAAAGTCTAACGGCTTCTGAAAAGCACATTTTCATTTCAAACTTGAAATACCAAACACTTCTAGACTCTATGGCGGCCCGGTCTGTAAACGCCGTACTTTTACCGTTGGTATCTTTACCTGAAGTTGAAACTTGGGTAGAAACCTGGGCATTTAGTGAAACCATACACTCTCGTTCATATACACATATATTACGTAATCTGTTCACTGAGCCAGGTGAGGTTTTTGACGATATTATTGTTAATCCTGCAATATTAAAACGTGCCTCGAGTATTGCCAAATATTTTGATGAAGTGATTCTAACAACTCAATTACTTCAGTCTCAAGGTGAAGGCACATACGAAGTAGAAGGAGAACAAATAGAAGTAAATAAGCGTAAATTAAAAGAGCGTTTATACCTCGCTGTTTGTTCTGTTAACGCACTTGAAGCGATTCGCTTTTATGTAAGCTTTGCTTGTTCATTTGCCTTTGCAGAGCGTGAGTTGCTTGAAGGTAATGCTAAAATCATTAAACTGATTGCTCGTGATGAAGCCCTACACTTAACGGGTACTCAGCATATGTTAAATAACTGGATGAGTGGTAATGACGATCCAGAAATGCAGGAAATATGTGAAGAACTTAAAAATGAAGGCTTACAGATATTTCTTGATGTTGTTGACCAAGAAAAAGAATGGGCACAATACTTATTCAAAGACGGCTCAATGATTGGTTTAAATGCTGAGATTTTGAATCAATATATTGAATACATCTCTAATCAAAGATTAACTGCGATTGGCTTTGACGCACCTTTTAAAATCAAAAGTAACCCACTTCCGTGGATGAATGCTTACCTAGTAAGTGACAATGTACAAGTTGCCCCACAAGAAACCGAAATAAGCTCTTATCTCGTTGGCCAAGTAGACTCTGCTGTTGATGCCGACGATTTTGATGATTTCGACTTGTAATGTTTTACCTTTTTAGCAGCTTACCATTACGCTATGCCGTTTAAAATAAATGTTGAGAAACGCGATATTATCTTTCTCAACGATGATAAAACGATACTCGATACCTTGGAAAGGGAAAACATCGAATCCCACTTCCACTGCCGTGATGGCTTTTGTGGGGCCTGTCGTTGCACGCTCAAAGAAGGTAGTGTCGAATACCAACAATACCCGCTTGCCTTTGTTGGCGAAAATGAAATCCTTACCTGCTGCTCTTACCCTACGACTGATATAGTCATAGAAATAGATTAATTAGCTCTGTTGTGAATTTAATGTTGAAAAATTAAATTCACAACAGACAATTAAACTCAAAACTCGATTTCTTTTTTCAAATAAAAACGTAACTTATAAAGTTGTAACACGAATTGATCGAATATGATAAATTGAAGTGGCAAAGTATTAGAAGTAAATAGGATTAGGATTAGAAATGAGGCTGGTGGATAAGGAACTGAACCGCTGTCAATTCCTTACCCTAATTTTCATTATGCCTTGCGACGAGCGATAACAGCATCACTTAACTGCGCTAAGAGCTTTTCAGTATCATCCCAGCCAATACAAGCATCTGTAACACTTTGCCCATAAACAGCAGCTTTACCATCTTTAATGCTTTGATTGCCTTCAACTAAATGGCTTTCAACCATGACACCGAAGATATTGTCATTACCCAAACTAATTTGGCCACTTACATCATCACTTACCAGCATTTGGTTTTTAAACTGCTTTTTAGAGTTAGCGTGGCTAAAATCAATCATTATTTTAGGATTTAAACCACTTGAGGTAAGTTGTTCTGTGACTATTTTAACACTTTGTGCATCAAAATTGGTCGTTTTACCCCCGCGAAGAATAATGTGACAATCTTCATTACCGGCTGTTTCAACTATCGCAGCATGGCCATATTTAGTTACCGATAAAAAGTGATGAGAAGCGGCTGCTGAGCCAATCGCATCTATTGCAATTTTAATCGTACCGTCAGTACCATTTTTAAAACCAACAGGACAAGACAAACCTGAAGCAAGTTCACGATGTACTTGAGATTCAGTGGTTCTAGCACCAATTGCGCCCCAACACATAAAATCGCCCATGTATTGTGGAGTGATCATATCAAGGAACTCACCTGCCGTTGGCAAGCCAAGTTCGTTTAATTCAAGTAATAATTGACGGCCTAAACGCAAACCTTCATTTAACTTAAACGAACCGTCCATATAAGGGTCGTTAATTAAGCCTTTCCAGCCCACTGTAGTACGCGGCTTTTCAAAGTAGACGCGCATTACAACCTCTAAACTGTCTTTATATTGATTTCTAAGTTCAACAAGACGTTTTCCATATTCCATTGCTGATTTAGGATCGTGAATAGAGCAAGGGCCAATAACGACTAATAATCGATCATCCTCACCTTTAAATATTTGATGGATTGCCTGACGACTATTAACAACAGACTGTGTCGCTTTTTCCGAAGCTGGAAATCGCTCCATCAATGCAACAGGTGGTAATAAGTCTTTAATTTTTTTAATGCGAATATCATCAGTTTGGTACATATATCTTTCTCTTAATTTAGACATGAAAAGCAAGCCTATAGCAACTTGCCTAGATGAATATAACTTACCAGTGTTACTAACGGAATACCAATGAATTTAGTCAACTTGTGGATATTTTTTCAATAAAATGGGTTAAAAATTCAAGAGTAAAAATATTTTTAGAAGGTATGTACTTAACTACAAAATTTAGGAAATATCAGTAAACTTCCTTCAATGAGATGATCCCATTTCTCGTTTCTCGAGGAGTGTTTTAAAGCACTCCCCTGATCACCATATTATTTAACGAAGTTTAACGCCTCTTTAGCAAGACGGGTTATCTCAGACCAGTTTTTATTGGCAACAGCATCACTGGGCACTAACCAAGAACCACCACAACAAGAAACGTTACCTAGGGCGAGGTAATTACGAACATTGTTAATATTAATTCCACCTGTTGGGCAAAACTTTATATCAGGGAAAGGTCCACCAATCGACTTAATCGCATTAACGCCACCTGAAGCTTCTGCGGGGAAAAACTTTAAGTGATCATAACCATAATCTACTGCATCCATCAGCTCTGAAATAGAACTTATGCCAGGAATTAATGCAATCTCACTATCGTTGCCAGCACTTAGTAAATCTTTTGTCATTCCTGGGCTTATAGCAAATTTTGCCCCTGCATCAATAGATTGTTGAAGTTGCTGACCAGTGGTTACAGTACCAGAGCCAATAAGTGCTTCTGGTAATTTGTTTGCAATTTCACTAATTACATCTAGCGCTGAAGGGGTTCTTAATGTTACTTCAAGCACTTTCACATCGGCTTCTAATAGTGCTTCTGCAATCGGTACCGCATCCGCTACTTTGTCTATAACAAGTACAGGAACAATAGGTCCTGTTGCAAAAAGATCTTTTGGTTGAATCATCCAATTCTTTATAGAAGTTGTGGTGTTCATGTAATATTACTCTTAATTTAATTTGTTGGCATCCCTAAACGAAATGCCGTCTGTGTTAATGAGACCGGTTTTACTGGTGTTTAAAGTCTTAAGAAATTTTAAACATCAAATAAAGAACAAGCACCTGTTTCAGCTGAACTTAGGTTACGTCTCATAAAACCAAAGATTTCACGTCCAGTACCCTCATGATTGCCATTTACATTAAATGGTGCTAATTCCCTCTGCTCTAGCGTTTTGTCATCAATTAATAGCGTTAAATTACCCGACTCACCATCTAAGCGAATTAAGTCGCCGTCTTGAATCTTCGCAATTAAACCGCCATCAACAGCTTCAGGACATAAGTGAATAGCTGCAGGTACCTTACCCGATGCACCTGACATTCTTCCGTCAGTCAATAAAGCGACTTTAAAGCCTTTATCCTGAAGTACGCCTAAAGGTGGCGTTAATTTATGTAATTCGGGCATACCTCTCGCTTTTGGACCTTGAAAACGAACAACGGCAACGAAGTCTTTTTCAAGCTCACCTTTATCGAAAGCTTCTTGTAATTGATGCTGATCGTCAAATACAACAGCAGGTGCTTCAATAACATAACTACCTTCACGTAACGAAGATGTTTTCAGAATAGATACACCTAAGTTACCTTTCAAAGCTTTTAAACCACCATCTTGTTTAAACGGTGTCTTAACCGTTCTAATGACAGAGTCATCAAGAGACTTTTCTACAAGATCAATCCACTTCAATTCACCATCTTCTAGAACCGGTGTTTTAGTGTAGGACGTTAAACCGCTACCACATATGGTTTCAACATTATCATGAAGCATTCCGGCACTAAGTAGCTCTTTGAAAAGTAAAGCCATACCACCAGCCTGTTGGAAGTGATTGATATCAGCATGTCCATTAGGGTAGATACTTGTGATTAATGGCACAGCATGGGATAAATCGTTAAAATCTTGGAAGTCGATAATAATACCAGCAGCTTTTGCAAAAGCGATAATGTGCATCGTAAGGTTTGTTGAACCACCCGTTGCAAGTAACGCTACAATACCGTTAACGATTGAACGTTCGTCAACCATACGCCCTACTGGCATATAGTTACCTGATTGTTGGGTTAAGCGAGTGACTTGGCGGGCAGCTGCTTTCGTTAACTCTTTTCTTAACGCTGTATTAGGAGCAACAAAAGAAGAGCCAGGTAAATGTAAACCCATAACTTCTACAACTAACTGGTTTGAATTAGCTGTACCAAAGAAAGTACAAGTGCCTGCTGAATGGTAAGACGCTGATTCTGCTTCTAATAGCGCTTCTTCATCAACCTCACCTTTAGCATACTGTTGTCGAACACGTGCTTTCTCTTTATTAGGGATACCTGAAGGCATAGGTCCTGCAGGGACAAACACCGTTGGTAAGTGACCGAATGTCATACTAGCTATCATTAATCCTGGTACGATTTTGTCACAGATACCAAGCATTAATGAGCCATCAAACATGTTGTGAGAAAGTCCAACAGCTGCTGACATCGCAATAACGTCACGGCTCATTAGGCTTAATTCCATACCCGGCTGACCTTGTGTTACACCATCACACATTGCAGGAACGCCACCTGCAAATTGAGCAACACCACCAGCTTCTTTAACTGCTTCTTTTAGTATAGCAGGATAGGTTTCATAGGGTTGATGCGCACTTAACATGTCATTATAAGCTGAAGTAATCGCAATATCTGAATGCGTTAAACCTCTTATCGATTGCTTATCTTCTTTACCACAAGCTGCAAATCCATGTGCTAAATTACCACAAGATAAATTTGCACGATGCACCGTTGCTGACTTCGCTGCATCAATTTTGGCTAAGTACTTAGCACGGGTTTCAGCACTTCTATCTATAATTCGTTGGGTTATGTCTAAAATATCTTGATTCATTTTAACTGTCATAATTGGCTTCTTATATCTACATCTTTTAATTATTACTTAACAACACGTTGTATCGTGCTAAGAGAGTAATGCGCTGACTAAATTTAGTCAGCCCAATACACCTGTGTATCTATTTTATCGTTGTGTAAAAATGCGCGAATTGGCATATCAAAAACGTCTAAATCAGCCACTGCCTTTTCAAGAACCTGCTTTTTAGAGGCTGAACTTATATGTAAAAATATATTTTTACTTTGGGCTAGTGTGTTAAATGTAAAACTGATTCTTGTATGCGGTGCTGTAGCAGGCTGAACCAACATTAAAGCGTTAGGGTTATCCAGTGCTAAACCTACTTTAATTTGCTCACTACATGGGAATAAAGAGGCAGTATGTCCATCCTCTCCCATTCCTAAAATAAGCACATCCAGAGGAAGTACTTGTGTTAAAACCGCTGCATTTAAATCTGTTAATACTTCTTCGGATAACTCACCCGGTTGCTTTAAGTGAAAAAAATGAGCAGATTGTGCGTTGTTTTGGAGTAAATAATCATGGACTAAACGCGTGTTACTTGCTTCATCATCAAACTCAACCCATCTTTCATCTGCTAAAGTAATAGAAACTTTGCTCCAGTCTATAGTTTGTTCTGAGAGTATTTTGAACAAACCTTTGGGCGTTGAACCACCTGAAACGGCAATACTCGCTTTACCCTTGTCCGCAATCGCTTTAGATAAAATGGTTGTAATCTTCTCAGCTAATTGTTGGTCAAGCGCATCTCGTGTTGTAAACTCATTTAAGTTATACATAATTATTCCACCCAGTTTCTATTGTCACGTGCTATAAGAGATACCGCAGAGGCAGGTCCCCATGAACCTGCAGCATAAGGTTTTGGCGCTTCATTAGAGGTATTCCAAGCGTTGATTATGCTATCAACCCAAGTCCATGCAGCTTCCACTTCATCACGACTTACAAACAAAGATTGATTGCCATTTAGTGCTTCTAAAATAAGACGTTCGTAGGCGTCTACAACACGGCTACCTTCGTAAGTCTCAGAAAAACTTAAATCAAGTTTATTTTCTTGAATTAACATTTTAGATGCAATACCAGGTATCTTATTCATCATTTGCAACTCTACACCTTCGTCAGGCTGTAAACGTATGGTGAGTTTATTAGCTGGTAAATCGGCTTTACTGTCTTTGAATATATTGTGCGGCTGAGCTTTAAAATGAACGACAATTTCACTATGTTTGTTCGGCATGCGCTTACCGGTTCGAAGGTAAAAAGGAACACCTGACCAACGCCAATTATCAATCTCAGTTTTAATGGCTACAAAACTTTCTGTTGTACTGCTTGTATTAGCGCCCTCTTCATTTAAATAACCAGGTACAGACTTTCCTTCTAAGAACCCATCAGTATATTGTCCACGAACAGTTTTCTCGTCTATATTTTCTCTGTTAATTGGTAATAACGCTTTAACAACTTTTAATTTTTCTGCACGAATACTTTCAGCAGATAAGTCTGCAGGAGGCTCCATGGCTAATAACGACAAAATTTGAAGTAAATGGTTTTGTACCATATCTCTCATTTGACCCGCATCATCATAAAACCCCCAACGACCTTCAATACCAACACTTTCTGCTACTGTAATTTGAACATGATCTATGCTGTTTCTGTCCCAGTTATTAGTAAACAATGAGTTTGCAAAACGTAAAACCAATAAATTTAACACCGTTTCTTTACCTAAATAATGATCGATACGGTAAATTTGATTTTCTTTAAAGTGCGCCGAAACTTGGTCGTTAATAACTTTAGAGCTTTCTAAAGAATCACCAATAGGCTTTTCCATAATAACGCGATCAAGATCGGTAATTAAATTTCCACAATCAAGGCCTGCACAAATATCTCCATATAAGCTTGGTGCTGTAGAGAAATAATAAATGCGGGTAGTATTCGCGTTCTCAACCGTCTTACTAAGTTGAGTAAATGAACTGCTGTCTTTAAAATTAAGTTGCTGATACACCATTCTAGCGAGAAACTTCTCTACTACATCTTTATCTAATGCTTCTTTTACAAAAAGATTTAAATTTTCTAAGACAATTTCTTTGAATTCTTCTAATGTATGTTCTTGTCTCGCTGCACCAATAATTCTGCTGTCATCGTGAATGAGACCTGCAACTTCTAATTGATATAAAGAAGGTAGGAGTTTACGTCGGGATAAGTCTCCCAGAGCACCAAAAATAATAATTTCGCTGGCTAATTGATAATCTAATTTACTCATAAAATATTCTCTAATAACGCTTTGCGGTTGATACAATTTTCAAATTAAGTTTGTAACTAAGGTACATATAACACTAATTTAGCCTCTCTAAGCGTGACAGTAAAGCATTATTTGTAATTTTATTACATTGATGATTTTTATTGTTGCTTATTTAAACAAAACAACTGCACATCTAATAAATGGCCTAACCCCTTATATATAATAAGTTCAAGTTGATATGAATGCATTTAAACCTGTACTATATTTACTCTTGAATTTAAAAAAATGAAATAAAGTTTCATTTTTACTGTCACTTAGTGCGAAAATAAATTACAGTATACATAAATAATGTTAAATATTAGTTGATAAAAGTCTTAATGATAACTATTTTGGCATAGGCTGTTTTTTGAGATGCCAATATAAATATTACATGCTTTTTTGAAAAAACTATTTTATCACTCTGTTGTTAACATGATTTCTGAGCTTATTTTAGCTTAGATTAGAAGAAACTTAGAACTTATAAAGATTCATTTAATAATAAAAATAGAACTTTTACATAAGTTCAATAGAGGATGACCTATGAATATATTAGAAAAAATCACCAATGAACTTGAATTACTCAGTAAATCAGAACGAAAAGTTGCTGAAGTGATTCTTGCCTCCCCTAACACAGTAATACACTCAAGTATCGCTGCATTAGCTAAACAAGCAAATATCAGTGAACCTACGGTTAATCGTTTTTGTAGACGTTTAGATACTAAAGGCTATCCTGATTTTAAACTTCATTTAGCACAAAGTCTTGCAAACGGTACGCCTTATGTAAATAGACATGTAGATGAAAGTGATACTGCTGAGGAATATACAGACAAAATTTTTGAATCAACAATGGCTAGTCTTGAACTATCGAGAAAAAGCTTAGATTCTTCTCTAATAAACCGCGCTGTTGATGTGCTAACACAAGCAAATAAGATTTCATTTTTTGGATTAGGTGCTTCAGCGATCGTGGCACATGATGCTCAAAATAAATTTTTCCGCTTTAACGTCCCTGTTGTCTATTTTGATGACATTTTAATGCAAAGAATGAGTGCTATAAATAGTGCTCAAGGTGATGTAGTTGTTGTTATCTCTCATACCGGCCGAACAAAATCATTGGTGGAGGTAGCAAGTTTAGCAAAAGAAAATGATGCGATTGTTATTGGTATCACATCAAGTGATACCCCTCTAGCTAAAGAATGTAGCATTGTTTTGTCAGTTGATGTGGCTGAAGATACCGATTTATATATGCCTATGTCTTCACGTATTGCTCAACTAGCACTCGTTGATGTACTCGCAACAGGCTTTACACTTCGTCGAGGTAGTAAATTTAGAGATAACTTAAAGAAAGTTAAAGATAGCCTAAGAAGCTCACGTTTCGACAGAAAAGACTAAACAATAACAATCCGCTCTGATTAAGAGCGCAAAGAAGTTGCTTCAAGCTTTATCACTAATTTGAAGCAACTTACATAGAATACTTAAAAGTAAATAATGAGGAATACAATGTTAAGAAGAACGAAAATTGTTGCTACTTTAGGGCCTGCAACAGATGATATCGACGTATTAAAAGATGTACTTGCTGCAGGGGTAAATGTAGTCCGTCTAAATTTTTCACACGGCATTCCAGAAGATCATATCAACCGTGCTAACAATGTAAGAAAAATAGCCAAAGAATTAGGTATTTATGTTGGTATACTAGGCGACTTACAAGGTCCAAAAATCCGCGTATCTACATTCAAAGATGGTCCTATAAAACTTGCTATCGGTGACAAGTTTGAACTCAATGCGACCTTAGGTAAAGGTGAGGGTTGCCAAGAACGTGTTGGAATCGACTATAAGCGATTAGTACAGGATGTAAGTGACGGGGATATTTTATTACTTGATGATGGCAGAGTTCAATTAAAAGTATTATCTACATCAGATGAAGCTGTATTTACTGAAGTTACCGTTGGTGGCCCACTATCGAACAACAAAGGTATTAACCGACAAGGCGGCGGTTTAACAGCCCCTGCTCTTACTTCTAAAGATAAAAAAGATATTATTTTAGCCGCTGAAATTGGCGTTGATTTTCTTGCCGTTTCATTCCCTCGCGATGCAGCTGACATGCGTGAAGCAAGATTGTTAGCTCAAGAGGCTGGCTGTGATGCTCGTTTAGTTTCAAAAATTGAACGCGCTGAAGCTGTTAATGA
>CAWVWK010000065.1:0-12847 GCA_963933725.1 uncultured Colwellia sp. | reverse complement strand
GCATGAAGTTTTCTAGCTTTTCTTCATCTGTTATTACTTTCTTTGCACTTGACCTTACCTACAAATGCCTAGTCACTCATCCGCACTTATCTGTGTCATCTGCGGGCAAAACGGGCTAATCCCTAGAACCTAAAATACATATTAGTTTTGTAAGGTTAAAACTCACTAACGGTGTTTAAAAATGGTTTAGAGTTTTGAGTCGCCCTTACCTAAAAAGTATCTTAATTCGAGTCATTTGTGTAACTTGATGAGAGCACTAATCGCTAATGCGTATGGAAAAAAGCTATAAAGATCAACATAACCCTAAAGCGAAACACTCTCAAAGTCTAAAGAATAATTTTTCGTTGAACCGTTAGTTAATTCTCCAGTCCACTCGACTTGCACGTTTAAAGTCCAAACCATAAAATCGTCTGCACAACGGCTTGTTAAGGTCGTCCCCAAAAACTCACTTTTATTGCTAGCACTTTGTTTAAATGACACGGGTATTTTCCCCATGAACATGTCCTTTCCTGCCAAGTAGCCTGTCAACTTAGCTATTGAAATATTTGAGCTATCTGAGCTTAAGCCATTACCTGATGGCCTAAAAGAAGCCATGATCATAAACGCTTCTTCACTTACCATTCTGCCTTCTTGTGCAATACCAGAAAAAGAAAAAGAAAGTTCACCATACTCCGTGTTAAAGATACACTGGCTTTGAGAACTTAAACAATTAAAAGACGGTCCAACGCCTGAAAAATCTTTCTTATCAACTGTAGGTTCAGAATTTACTTTATTCACTAAAGTAGAAGGTGATGTGTGATGTTCATGAAGGTGTTCTTTTTTTTCACATGAAGAAAGGAGCATGCCACTTAAAGAGAGTACAAAGGGTAAAATGATAATTTTATTCATAGTGTTAAATTTACGATGATGAAATAAGGAAAAGTTGTTTTTATAAAACGGATATTACAATAATTTGTTAACAAAAACTATTTGAATTGCCTTTGGCGTATCTTATTTTCTTGGTCTACAATATACAAGTAATGTCGCTCATTGTATTTTTTTCAACCATATAGAATAAAATTTACGATAAAGTTCAGGTTTATTTGATTTACATCAACCTAAAAGAGCTTCACTTGTTGATCTTTAGTTTGTTGAAAGGGTAAAATTAAGCGAAATTAACTATGTTCTAAGCTTCAAAGGTTTACCTGAGTTTTGCGCCAGTTGATTTTGTATATTTTAATAAACACAGTGAGCAGTTTTTGCTCATTAATAATAACACTGCGGAATCTTTAACATGACCATAAGTAACACGTCAGCAGTAGACTACAATTTTGATGTTGTCCGTCAATTTACTGTAATGACTGTAATCTGGGGTATAGTAGGTACATTTGTTGGTGTACTCATTGCGGCTCAATTAGTTTGGCCTGCATTAAACTTTGAAACACCCTGGTTAACCTACTCTCGCCTTCGCCCACTTCATACAAACGCCGTTATTTTCGCATTTGGTACAAGTGCCTTATTCGCAAGTTCTTATTATGTTGTGCAACGTACATGTCAAACCCGTTTATTCGGTGGCAAACTCGTTGGCTTTACATTTTGGGGATGGCAGGCCGTAATATTGGCTGCCGCTATTTCTTTACCCCTTGGTTATACAACCAGTAAAGAATATGCGGAATTAGAATGGCCAATTGATATTTTGATTGCTGTCGTTTGGGTTTCATATGCGATTGTTTTCTTTGGTACACTAATCAAAAGAAAAACCTCACATATATACGTAGCTAACTGGTTCTTTGGTGGATTTATTATTACTGTTGCCGTATTACATATCGGTAACTCAATGGCAATCCCTGTCTCGGCCATGAAATCTTACTCTATTTACCCTGGTGCTATCGATGCAATGATGCAGTGGTGGTATGGTCATAACGCTGTTGGCTTCTTATTAACAGCTGGTTTCTTAGGTATGATGTACTACTTTGTACCGAAACAAGCTGAGCGTCCAGTATACTCTTACAGATTATCAATCGTTCACTTTTGGGCACTTGTTTCTTTATACATATGGGCTGGACCTCACCATTTACATTATACCGCTCTTCCAGACTGGGCTCAGTCAGTTGGTATGGTTATGTCCGTTGTTTTATTCCTTCCTTCTTGGGGCGGTATGATCAACGGTATCATGACGCTTTCAGGTGCATGGCATAAACTTCGTCATGATCCAATCCTTCGATTCCTTATTGTTTCGTTATCTTTCTACGGTATGTCTACCTTCGAAGGCCCAATGATGGCAATTAAGTCAGTTAATGCTTTATCTCATTACACAGACTGGACAGTAGGACATGTTCACTCAGGTGCATTAGGTTGGGTTGCTATGGTTTCAATTGGTGCTTTATACCACTTAATACCGGTATTATTTAACCAGGGTCGCATGTATAGCATCCGTTTAATCAATGTTCACTTCTGGTTACATACTGCGGGTATTGTTTTATACATCGTAGCAATGTGGATTTCAGGTGTAATGCAAGGTTTAATGTGGCGCGCAGTAAATACAGATGGCACATTAACTTATAGTTTTGTTGAAAGTTTAACAGCATCTTATCCTTTTTATACTATTCGTTTCTTAGGTGGTGTACTTGTTGTCACTGGATTTATCTTAATGGCTTACAACATGTTTAAAACCATTGGCGCTAAAGACGGAAGTCTTAAGCCTGCAGAAATTAACTAAGGAGAACAAGCATGCAAAATAAACATGAAAAAGTTGAAAAAAATGTCGGTTTGTTCTTTTTGTTTACCGTTATAGCAATTAGTATTGGTGGCTTAGTAGAAATAACACCTTTATTTTTTCAAAAGGCAACTAACACCCCTGTTGATAACTTAAGAGCTTACACGCCACTAGAAATGGAAGGACGTGACATCTACATTAAAGAAGGTTGTCATACATGTCATAGCCAAATGATTCGCCCTTTCAGAGCTGAAACTGAGCGCTATGGTCATTATAGTGTTGCTGGTGAGCATGTTTGGGAACATCCATTTTTATGGGGTTCTAAAAGAACAGGGCCAGACCTAGCACGTGTTGGTGGTCGTTATAGTGATGATTGGCACATTGCGCATTTAATTGACCCTCGCTCTGTTGTACCAGAGTCGAATATGCCGTCATTTAAATGGCTTGCTGATAATGTTCTTGATGGTGAATTAACCGCTCACAAACTTGAAACGTTCAACTGGTTAACGAGTAATCGTTCTCATAAAGACGAAAATGGAAACCCTATTCCTCTTTATACTCAAGCTGAGATCGATAACGCTAAACAAGCTGTTAAAGGTAAAACTGAAATGGATGCCTTGGTTGCATACTTGCAATCACTTGGTCATGCATTGAAGTAACATAGGTATTACTATGGATTACGGAACACTCAGAGGGCTATTTGCTCTACTAATATTGACCTTATTTATCATTATCGTGGTTTGGTCTTATTCTAAAAAACGAGCTGCTACTTTTGATGAAGTGGCCAACTCAATTTTTGAAGAAGATAAAACCGAAAAAATGAATAAATCAGGTCATCATGACACAGATAATAAGCAGGAGACTAATAATAATGTCTAGTTTCTGGGATATATGGGTTTGGGTTCTTACCCTTGGTACGCTTGTTGTAATGTTTTTATTACTTCGTTGGTGTTTAAAGAACTTCGCAGGTGTTGAAGAAGGTGAATCGATGGGTCATACCTTCGATGGTATTGAGGAACTAAATAACCCTTTACCTAAATGGTGGAGTACATTCTTCTTACTAACCATTGTATGGGCGTTTCTTTATATTGCTATGTATGGGTTAGGTAACTGGAATGGTTTACTTGGTTGGAAAAGCTCTAACCAAGGGATCTTAAACATTGCTGAGTCTAAAGCACAAACAGAGAAGAATTTAGCAAGCGATTCAGGTGTATTGGTTCAATACGACCGTGAAATGTTAAATGCTAAAGAAAAATATGCGCCTATTTTTGAAGCCTATGCTCAGCGCAGCGTTGAAGACTTAGCAAATGACTCTGAAGCATTAAAAGTAGGCCAACGCCTCTTTATTCAAAACTGTTCGCAATGTCACGGCTCAGATGCACGTGGGACAACAGGTTTCCCTAATTTAACTGATTCTGATTGGTTATATGGCGGAAGCCCTGAAGCTATTAAAGAAACTCTTATAAAAGGTCGTAAGGCTACAGGAATGGTGGCTTGGTCAGCAAGTGTAGGCGGTGAAGAAGGCGTAAAAGCTTTAGCTGCTTATGTTATTAGCTTAAGCGGTCGCTCTGTTGACCCTGTACTAGCGAAAGCTGGTAAAGCTAAATTTGCTATATGTGCTGGCTGTCATGGTAGTGAAGGGCAAGGTAGCTTAGCTATGGGCTTACCAATGGGTGCACCCAACTTAGCTGATAACATCTGGTTATATGGTGGCTCTAAACGAGCTATTGAAGAATCTATTCGTAACGGTCGTGCTGGTGTTATGCCAGCGTGGATAGATATCTTAGGTGAAGAAAAAATTCATCTTATTAGTGCTTATGTTTATTCTCTTTCTTTAGATTAAACCTAATGGGGTTATTTTTGAAACAATGTTAATCTAACCCCTGTAGTATTCATGTAGAAAGGTAACTATTACCTTTCTACTTATCCCCCTTCTATTATTTTCAAGATTCATCAGCAAACACTTATAGCTACTAGCTTGTAACACCATAAATTGCTATTATTAAAACTTATTTTACAAAAAGAACTTCCACTATGAAAATTACACCTTGGTACAAAGAGCCTTGGGCTTGGCTCGTTTTCTTTCTTCCATTTACTGCTGTTGTTGCCGGTATAAATACCTATATCATTGCCAATGACGAGCCTGATCCTCTTGTCGTTGGAGAATATTACAAAGTGGGTAAAAGTATCAATTTACAGGTGGCTAAAGTTAAAAGAGCTCAAAAGCTAGGAATGCGTTTTTCACTGCAAATGAATGATAAAAATCTTATTATTACACCAACAGGTATTGAGAAGTCTTTTCCTATGTTAAATGTGCACTTTTTCCACCCTACCATAGAAAAAAAAGACTTTACGTTAAAGCTAACACCCGATGGAAATGGCGCTTTCAGGCATGAGTTTTCTGATGTTATTACAGGAAAATGGAAAATAACCATAACTCCTTTTGATAATGACTGGAAAATTCAAGATACCATTGGATTAGGCCACGAACAGGTCATAGAACTTGTACCTAACCCGCGAAAAGCACAGTAATTATTACGCTTAATTAACATATTTCGCAACCTGTTTTATCACCTTAGCGTTTAATTTTATATGTCTAATAAATGTTTTCACTGTTTCGAGCCTGTACCCAAAGGTATTTCATTATCTGTAAATATCAATAATATTTCACAACCTATGTGCTGCATAGGTTGTCAATCTATCGCGCAAACCATTGTTGATAATAACCTTGTACAATATTACCAAGTTAGAACAGAACCAGCTCAAAAAGGCCAAGAGTTGGTGCCAGAGCAACTCAAAAAAAATAAATTACTTGATGAACCTGTTCTGCAAAATGAATTCATTTACCAAACTGATCAATACAAAGAAGCTATTTTAACAATTGACGGTATTAGTTGTGCTGCGTGCGCTTGGTTAATTGAAATGAAGATATCTAAACTTGACGGTGTTAAGCAAATAGAAGTTAATGCTACTTCTCAACGCGCGACTATTCGATGGCAAGATGAACAACTTAAACTTAGTGAAATTATCACCGCCATTGATCGTATTGGATATCAAGCACTACCTTTTAAAGCAAACGACATAGAAGCGATCAATAAAAGACAAAGTAAAACCTATATTAAACGCCTAGGCATTAGTGGCATTTTAATGATGCAAGTCATGATGATCGCATTTGGTCTTTATTTTGGTGCATTTAGTGATATGTCACAAGCAAGTAAAGTTTATATGCGCTGGGTCAGTTTTTTATTAACTCTACCTATTGTCACCTACGGCGCATTTCCTTTTTATCTGGGCGCATTTAACGCATTAAAACTTAAAAAGCTTTCTATGGATGTGCCTGTATCCATTGCTATTTCTTTAGCGTTCATGGCAAGTGGGTGGGCAACAGTGACTCAACAGGGTGAGGTATACTTTGAGTCAGTCTCTATGTTTACGTTTTTATTACTTATCGGTAAATTCCTTGAATTTAGAGCCCGTTCAAGGGCTGCACTTGTATCTGCTAATTTGCTAAAATTAATGCCAATGACAGCGACTAAAATATCTCCTGAAAAATCGCCTAATAGTAGCGGAATTAAAGAAGAGTTTATCGCCGCTAAGCTTCTAGAGTCTGGCGATAAGATAATGATAAAGCCGGGAGAAATTGTTCCCGCCGACGGAGTTATTACCGCTGGTTTAAGTCAGTTAAATGAGTCAATGCTTTCAGGGGAACAACTGCCGATAACGAAATCCGTCGATGAGCAAGTTTATGCTGGTACCATTAATGGTGACGGCAACATCGAAGTACGTGTCAAGCATCCCATTAGCGAATCGTTTCTTAGCCAACTTATTCGCTTAAGTGAGAGCGCACAATCTCATAAACCGAAATTAGCAAGGCTCTCTGATAAAATTGCACAATATTTTGTAGCTGTTATTTTAATAACAGCCATTGCAACGGCCTTATATTGGCATCAACATTTACCCGAAGAAGCTTTTTGGATCACCCTGTCGGTTTTAGTAGCAACCTGCCCTTGTGCATTATCTCTTGCCACACCTACCGCCTTAACCTGTGCTACAACACACTTAAATCGTGATGGCATCATGATAAAGTCTGCTCACGTTTTAGAGACCCTGCCACAAATTAATGCGATTGCTTTTGATAAAACCGGCACTTTAACAACAGGCGATTTTGAATTTGAACGTATCGAAGTAATAAATACAGATTATACTAAGAACCAAGTATTAAGCATTGCTTCTGCGCTAGAGTCACGCTCTGAACACCCTATTGCCAAACCTTTTATGGCATACCGAGATCATACCGTTAGCATGACTGACATTGTCGTGCACTCAGGTAAGGGAGTTTCAGGTTGTCATATCATCAACAACGAAAAAATAAACTTCTCAATCGGTAAACCTAGTTGGCTTGTAAATACATTACCAAATTTTGTTCAGGATAGTGATAGAAAGTTAGAGCAGGAAAACGACACTTACTTGAATTCAAATAAAGCATTTGAATTACACGCTAATGCCACTTGTCTGTTAATAGCAAACAATGAACTTGTTGCCACTTTTTACCTTAAAGATAGAATAAGAGAAGAGGCTTTGCTAGTCATCGATTCGCTTAACCAACACTGTAAAACATTTATGCTGTCGGGTGATAATCAAATCGCCTGTGATCGCGTATCTAATACACTCCCCATGACAAAAAGTATGGGTAGTTTAAGTGCTGAAGATAAGATGAATACACTTAAAAAACTTCAGCAAGAACAATCTCTTAATATCGCAATGGTCGGTGATGGGGTTAATGATTCACCTGTATTTGGCGCGGCCCATGTTTCCATTGCGATGGGTAGTGGCGCTGATATAGCTAAAGTTGGTGCTGATATCATTTTACTTGGTAACAACTTGCAAAGTATTAACACTCTCATTAAAGTTTCTTTGAAAACGCGCCGAATTATTTTGCAAAATTACTTATGGGCTTTTGGTTATAATGCTATCGTATTACCTTTGGCTGTAATGGGGTTTATCACGCCTTATATGGCAGTTATTGGCATGTCCCTCAGTTCTATACTGGTGATAACAAACTCACTGAGATTACTTAAGAAATAGGAATATTATGGGTGTCATTTATATTTTAATTCCGGTTGCTATAATTTTATCTGCCATCGGTATATATTTGTTTTTTTGGGCTGTTAAAACAGAGCAATTTGAAGACTTGGAAAAACAAGGAATGAGTATTTTATTTGACGATATAGATAATAGCGAGACAAAAAATACGCAAGACAAAGAAGACGATACACTTAAAAATGAACAATCGTTGCATCAAGTCAACAATAAAAATTCTGTTCAGCAGGTTAAGCATAATAGCCAAGCTGATCCTACTAATTCAAAATAATTGGCTTTATATCAATGAATTTAGACTACTTCTCTGCTTTTCTCATTGGCTTTATTGGAAGTGGTCATTGCATTGCTATGTGTGGCGGTGTGGTTGGCATGCTTAGCTCTGCTTCGCAAACAAAGCCAAGTAAAGAGATAGCAAATAAACAAAGTAGGCACCACTCTCGCTCGCAAGATGACAATTCAATAATCCCAACAATTAATGTAGACAAGGCTATCCTCAAACCCTGCAGTGCTAACTCAAACTTCTCGTTTGCACTACATTACAATTTAGGAAGAATCCTAACCTATACCTTGATAGGTGGTATTATCGGGTTTACCGGCTCTATGCTTGCGAAAAATCTTGGAGCCCCACTCGCAGTACTCAGAATAATATCAGCCATTTTCCTTATTTTTTTAGGGTTATATATAGGTCAATGGCTAATGTGGTTAAACCGAATAGAGTTACTAGGCAAGCACTTATGGAGCAGATTATCTCCTTTAACAAAATATGTTTTACCTGTTAACACAAAAAAAAGGGCTTTTGGATTAGGCACTATTTGGGGTTGGTTACCTTGTGGTTTAGTCTACTCTACCTTGACATGGTCTATGGCTAGTGGCAGTTTTATTGATGGGGCTTTTATTATGCTGTTTTTTGGTCTAGGTACTCTACCCGTTTTACTTACAATGTCGTTAAGTTTTGCACATTTTGTAAATGCATTTAGAAGTTCAAAAATTAAAAGCGTTATGGCACTAATACTTATTTTTTATGGTATTTATAGTTTATTAATTGCTTATAAATACATCTTTTAATATCGTAGCTAACAGTTTATTAAATTACTTGAAATTGAAAAACTAGCCGATCTCGCAGAAGCTTAGTTATTTAAATTTGTCATTAGGACCACCTATATCTATTAGGAGATCATTTTCTATCTTATAGTCCGCTCAAACCTTTAATTTCCAATTGTCCCAATAACAAACGACTTTCCTCTCATAAACGCTCGCACAAAATATTGAACCATTTTTTATCATTTTTTTCTTGATATAAGTCTGCATTGTTTCAGTAAATTTGCTATAACTTATAATAGGTGTAATGCATTTATAAAGAGTCAAAAAATAGAGTTAATCGATTTAATGGGGTGTTATATGAAAGATTATCGAAACATTTTAGTTATAGTAGACCCTAGTTTAAAAAAACAAAAAGCGGTTCTACGTGCTATAGAGTTTGCTGAGAAGATTATTGCCACAGAAAATATATTAGCTGATGATATCACAATAACCGCATTTTGTGCGGTATACGATTTCTCCTTCGAAGTGACAACATTTTTATCGGAAGAAGAAAATTTACTCATGACAGACTCTGTTGTTGAACATCAAAAACAACAGTTAGCTTCTGTTATTAGAATGTATAAAAGTCCAGTAAAAATTGTTTGTGATGTTTCATGGTACAACCGCTCTTTCGAAGCCATTCTAGATAAAGTTAACTCTCTGAAATGTGATATAGTAATCAAAGAAACTCACCAACACCCCAAATTAAAGTCTCTTATTTTTACACCTACAGATTGGCACCTATTGCGTAAATGCCCTTGCCCATTACTTTTAGTAAAAGATCATAAATGGCCCGATAAAGGGAATGTTATTGCTGCCATCCATACAACCAGTGGTGAAACTGAGCATATAACACTGAATAAAAAGATTACCCAACTTGCACAAGGGTTTTCATCGCTTATGCACGGCCAACCTCATTTAGTGAATGCTTATCCTAGTGCTCCAGTCAATCTTAGTATTGAAATCCCAGAATTCAATTTTGCTGATTTTAATAACACCATGAAGCGTCAACATGATGATGCTATGAATAAGCATGCACAAGCCTTTGCTATTCCAAAAGAATATACACATGTTGTTGAAGGGCTTCCTGAGGAAGTTATAGCTCAAACGGCAGAAGAACTTGATGCTGAATTGGTTGTAATGGGCACTATCGGTAGAACAGGCTTAAGCGGCGCACTCATTGGTAATACTGCGGAGCATGTGGTTGATCTCCTCCAATGTGATATTTTAGCGATAAAACCCAAAGTTTAATATAAAGCACATTCATTTTCATTGCTGTTCAATTTTTTGCTATCAAAGTAAAGATATGTGCTTTCATTTATAAGTAAGCGTATAATAGCCGTTCTAAATTATTAGCCACTTTCTTTACTTGTTGAATATCGATGAACAATACCTCTGTAAACACCATAAATGCTACAAATACTCACAGCAAACCTGCCACTAACAACGTTAGCGATAAACGGAAAAAGGTTCAGTCAGCTGCTCTTTTGAAATTAGAAAAAAAACTTAGACACCATGTAGGTCAAGCTATAGCCCAATATAATATGATTGAAGAGGGTGATAAAGTAATGGTCTGCTTGTCTGGTGGTAAAGACAGCTATGCAATGCTTGAAATATTAATGCGTTTAAAAGAATCAGCGCCTATTAATTTTACTTTGGTCGCCGTTAATCTAGATCAAAAACAACCTGGCTTCCCTGAGCATGTTTTACCAAATTATTTAGAAGGTCTAGGCGTCGACTATCAAATTGTTGAAGAAAACACTTACGGTATTGTGAAAGAAAAGATTCCAGAAGGTAAAACAACCTGTAGCTTATGTTCAAGACTCAGACGTGCGATTCTATATAAAGCAGCAAAAGAACTTGGTGCGACTAAAATTGCATTAGGACATCACAGAGATGATATGCTAGAAACCTTAATGCTAAATATGTTTTACGGCGGAAAAATGAAGTCTATGCCTGCAAAACTCGTTTCAGATAACGGTGAACATGTGGTGATCAGGCCGTTAGCTTTCTGTAAAGAAAGTGAATTAATTTCTTATGCTGAATTAAAACAGTTTCCAATTATTCCTTGTAACTTATGTGGTTCACAGCCGAACCTACAAAGGCAAAATATTAAAGCCATGCTTAATGATTGGGAGCAAAATTTTCCTGGGCGCATTGAATCTATGTTCACCGCTTTAAAAAACGTTGTCCCATCGCATTTATGTGACAGTGAGTTATTTGATTTTAAAAACATCAACAGTAACTCTGGTGTAATCAACGGTGGTGATACTGCCTTTGATGCAATGGAAGTTGAAAATACTTCTACTGAAACTGTGAAAAAATATAATAACGATTTGAATATTGTTGAAGTGAAATAAAGGCTCGAAGAAAAAAGCTGTCAGTTAACTGAAAGAGAAGCTGGAAAACTGATTTTCTTGAATGGAACCAATCTATTTCACAGCTGATTAGGGACTAGTGATCTCATCGAATTAGACAGATGATGCGAATTAAGACAATTTTTGGGTAAGAGAGGAAGACCAGGTCAAGGGGTTAACCCGTTTTACCCACAGATGATAAGGATAAATGCAGATGAAAACAAAAAGAAAAGCTATAAGATTTGCAGTTCAAAACTTATAACTAAATTCACTCATATAAGAGCCTCGTCTCAGTTTCAAGTATTCCCCCTTTCAGCTAAAAAAATGCTTGGTTTTGGCGAAGCATGGTATTTATATCAATCACATAATCAACACCGCGCTCTGAATAAGGAATTAACCCTGTTGCAAGCACCTTAGGTATAAGAGGTTGGTTTTGTGCTCTTAATTGCGCTCTAATCGTTCTAAATATCATATAAGCGTTATGGGTATTGATATTTTTAAAGTAACTAGCAACGGCTTTATCTACACTTTGAAAGGCAGCTACTTCATGAATCGCTCCACCTGTTCTTCCATTTGGCACCATGCCACAGCCTTTTCGGTAACACCAAATACCAAAGTAATTTAAACCTATTCTTGCAAAACGTGATGTACCCCAGGCTGATTCATTAGCCGCTTGTACCAGAACTAATGGAACAGGCACAATATCGATTTTGCTATGAAGCTGGTTCAGTTGTGTTAACAATGACAAACTTTTTTTTACTTTATACTCAGTCGCTAACATCGAAATATCATATAGCTCTTCATCCGTTAACGGTATTTCAAGTGAAACCGAAGTAAGGTAGCTTTCTATTCGACTACGCTTTACTAATATTTCATCTACTTGCTTAGTTATTGATGGTTTAATAAAGTTGAAAAAAGCCACTTTTTTTGTCCTAACATCTTTAATGCTGACAAAGTTGGGTAACGCTAATTTATGTAGTGGCTTTTCTGGAGATTTTGGCTTTACTTTTTCAGTAAGAGATTTTTTACCCGTATTCGACTTATCTGCTTTTATAAAGTCACTTTTAACTAAGTTATCACTTGAGTTATTAGGCTTTAAAAAAATAAATGGAGCTAATAGAGCAATGACTAAAGCAATCAACAAACTAAACTGAAAAAGCTTATTTACTAAGCTTTTTTTATAAACAATATTCATAATGTCGCTTCCTATGCGGTAAATATATCGTCGTTATCCGTTTTGTCGACAGTTTTTTTAGTTTCTTTTGAGCCACTAGAACTATTAGCAGTGAAAGGTTTACTTTGTTGTTCTTCAGTTGAAGTTTGTGCTGAACTTTGCATTTTCTCTTCAACATTTTTTTGTTCGTTATCAGTAGTTGATGATGTTTCTATTTCTCTTACAACAGCAATACCAAAAATTTCTCGATACAAAATACCTTTTACATTATAAAAAAGCGGGATTTGATAAGTTAATGTGAAAAAGAAAATCATAAAACCTAGTGGGGCTATTTCAGACTCTAACATGCCAACAGCGGGCATTAAGCTTAATGTTAAAACAAAAAACAGTCCTGAATAAATAGCTAAAATAGGCAACCATTTAAAGCGGAGAGCTTTAACA
>CAWVWK010000064.1:0-13211 GCA_963933725.1 uncultured Colwellia sp. | reverse complement strand
CTATATTTTGATGACTATATTTTTTTGATAAAGCTTTAATGAGACAAACCAAAAGAAAATAACATGCAACAAAGCAAACATGAAGGAGGCAAATGTCGCTTCAAATAGCAAAGCAAGTTGCTGATAGAGCCAACCATAAAGACTGGTATCTCCCATCGAAATATTTAAATAAAATGTCACCACTAATCCAGAAAGCATATAAACGAACAACGGGTTTGTACCATAAACCAGCAGTGGCGCAACCGCTTTGTTACATTGTTTAATATCGATAAGCCATACAAAACCCGTTAAAACTAAACACGCCCAACCTGTGGTAAAAATAACGTAAGAAGGGGTCCATAAAGATTTATTAATAGGCATGACTTCATTTAGCAATAGCCCTATTAAAACACCCACAACACCAATTACGACTAATTGAATGACACTATTTTTTTTATTTTCAATACTGGTTAAATGTCTTGTAACCTCGAACCCTAATAGCATACTAACAATTGCTGGTATGGTACTTAGCAAACCTTCAGGGTCGAAAAAGACACCTTGCATAGAGTACATATGGCTAGCACCTAAGATTGCTAAATCAAATTGGCGTACAATATTTCCTTCAAGTGTAAGCGCGCCAGCACCAACGCTCATCAGTAACCACCAATATAGAGCAAGTAATAGGGCAGACAGTATAAAAATACCCTTTCGATTAAAAAGTAGTACAATACTCGATGCGAAAATATAGGCAAGACCAATGCGCTGTAATACGCCCATAATACGCCAGTCACTTATATCTGTAGTAAATGGGATTGTGTTTAGCATTAGCCCTAAGAAAAACAAAATAACGCCACGCTTTACAATACTAACAAATTGCACAGGGCTTGCTGAAAAGTTACTTTTCTTAAAAGAGAAAAACATGGCTGAGCCAATGATAAACAGAAAGAAAGGAAAGACAAAATCGGTTACCGTTGCGCCGTGCCACTTTGCATGAAGTAAAGGCGAATAAACATGTGACCATGTCCCAGGGGTATTAACTAAAATCATAAAGGCTATTGTTAAGCCTCTGAAGGCGTCTAATGCTAAATAACGTGTCATTAAATATCCTAAAATTTGTTATCATTGGATGATAACTAACAATACCTTATATTCCTTTAAAGCTAAACGAATAACCATGATTATATTTACTTCGAGCTTAATCAGTAACATTGCGTAGCAAAGCGTCTCAACCAACGCTGCTTGCTATAGAATAAATTGTTTTATTCTACTGAAAATAGGAAATAACATCGATTAGGTATTGATCAGTGCTGATCCTAATTGGTATGGTACACTTAATTTGCCATCCGCCCTAATATTTAAGTGATTACCTAAATGACAACATCAAATAAATTGAATACATTACTCTCTCAGGCTCAGGCTGTCTGTCAAAGTAAAGGGGTTCGCTTCACGCCAGTCCGTGAACAGGTTTTTGGTTTACTTGCTAATCAAGAGGCCGCTATTGGCGCTTACGACTTACTTGAACAGTTAAAAGAAATTGATCCCGCCGCAAAGCCTGCGACGATTTACCGCGCGCTAGATTTTCTAAATAAACAAGGTTTTGTCCACAAAATAGAGTCTATTAATGCGTTTATTATGTGTCATCACTTTGGTGACTGCGACCATCCGGTACAATTACTTATTTGTGATGAGTGTGGCAATGTGGAAGAGATACAATCAAATAATTTTGATCTCGCTTTAAGAACAATGGCTGACGCAAGTGGTTTTAGCATTAGCCATCAAATTGTAGAAGCGCATGGTAGCTGTAAAAAGTGCAACCAGTAGCTTTCTTTTGTTTTGATAAATAGCTAAATTGGCTTGAACTATTTTTATCGATGAACTTTCGCTTAAATTGAAAGTTCATCGCAAAAGTGATTAATCCTCCTCTAATACATGCGGTCCAGCGTAATTATCAAAACGAGAGAATTTACCTTGGAACGTTAATGGAACACGTCCAATAGGCCCATTACGTTGCTTACCAATAATAATCTCTGCCATGCCTTTAAACTCACTGTCATCGTGATACACCTCATCACGATAAATAAACATGATTAAGTCGGCATCCTGCTCTATCGATCCCGATTCACGTAAATCTGAGTTAATTGGTCTTTTATCTGAACGTTGCTCTAGACCACGGTTTAGCTGAGAAAGAGCTACTACAGGTACTTGTAGCTCTTTAGCTAATGCTTTTAATGAACGGGATATTTCTGCAATTTCTAAGGTTCTGTTATCTGAGAATTGCGGAGCACGCATTAACTGCAAGTAATCGATCATAATTAAGCTGATGCCACCATTATCTCGGTGAATACGTCGAGCTCTTGAGCGCACTTCTGTCGGGGTTAAACCTGCGGCATCATCAATATACATTTTGCCACTTTCAATTAATAACCCCATGGTTGAAGATAAACGCGCCCAATCTTCATCGTCAAGTTGACCCGTTCTGATTTTCGTTTGGTCAATACGTCCTAACGAGGCAAGCATCCTCATCATAATTTGTTCTGAGGGCATCTCTAAACTGAAGATTAAAGCAGGATGCTCTTGTGTCATAGCGGCATGCTCGGCCAAGTTCATCGCAAAAGTGGTTTTACCCATAGATGGACGAGCCGCAACAATAATTAAATCTGATTTTTGTAATCCGGCGGTCATCTTATCTAAGTCGGCATAACCACTTGGTACACCGGTGACACCACCTGAAGGGGTTGTACACAGTTTTTCAATACGGTCTACGGTTTTCTCAAGAATAGAGTTTAAGCCTTCAGGGCCTTCTGATTTGTTTGCTCTTTTCTCTGCAATAGCGAAAACTTTTGTTTCTGCAAAGTCAAGTAAATCGGCACTTGTACGGCCTTGTGTATCATAACCTGCTTCTGCAATCTCATTCGCTACACTGATCATTTCTCGTGTAACAGCTCGCTCTCTAACAATGTCAGCATAGGCAGCAATATTTGCTGCACTAGGCGTGTTATTCATCATTTCAGCAAGGTAAACAAAACCACCGGCATCTTCTAATTTTTGATCGTTTTCAAGCGCTTCCGATAACGTAATTAAATCGACCGGCTCACCTAGCTCAATTAAATCGCCAACAGTTTCGAAAATAACCCGATGTGAACGACTGTAAAAGTCTGCTGCAACGGTACGTTCTGCTACTTTATCCCATGTTTCATTATCAAGGAGCAAACCACCTAATACGGATTGTTCAGCTTCTAATGAATGTGGTGGTGTTTTCAATTCATCAATTTGTTTATCTTTGATAAATTGCTTTTCTTTAGAAAATTTACCTGCTTTACGTTCGGCCATTTAACTACGCCTTTCTCTTTTAGCGAAATAATTTGTATCTCGCTAATGTAGCAGAAATGAAGATAAAAATAGAGCGCTAATTCAAATCTATTTTACGACTAACTCCCCACTTACTGTATTGATGGTAATAGAGGCACTTGCATCGCCTGTTTGAAAGTTGAGTTTAGAGTTTGCTTCATTATTCATTTTATATAGCGTTAGATGTACACCATCAGGAAAGGGTTTAAAGGAAAGGTAAATATTTTGAAAAAGTAGATACTTGCAGTTATTTATTTTTTGCAGTTTTGCTTCGAGGTCTGCCCCACCTATAAGTTCTTGACCAGATCTAGTCTCGTACCTGCGTACATTTACATAATTCGCATGATTTTATTTGATAACGCAAAACCAAGCGCGAACAAGTTCGAACCTACAACAACCTTGAAAAGCAGCACAACTTAAGCATTGATTGTGGCTACCTCCTGTGGGACCGAATTTATTCGGTAATTTTTGATAGTAAGTTAATGTTTAAATTTTAGACATAAAAAAAGCGCCCATAAGCGCTTTTTTTCTCTTTTGAAAAAGTAAAACTTACTTCTTGCTAAGAGCACCAAAACGTTTGTTGAATTTATCAACACGACCACCAGTCTCAGCAGCTTTTTGCTTACCAGTGTAGAATGGGTGACACTCTGAACATACATCTAGGTGAATATCTTTAGCAGCTGTAGAGCGAGTTACAATAACGTTACCACAAGAGCAATGAGCTTTAAACTCTGTGTAATTTGGGTGTATACCTTCTTTCATGGGGACCTCTATATCTCTTTTCGAGAAATGGGCGCATCGCCGCTCAGCCGTTTATCCAGTAAAAACTATAAAGCTTTAATGAAAACGCCAAGTACCATACGTAGTTAAAATTAATGGGGGCGAATAATAAAGGATCTCTATTCTTATCGCAAGAAAAATGACTAAAAAGATCAAGTTATCAAAAAAAATACCGGTCTCGCTCTTTAAACTTATATAGAAAGTATGAATCACTTTATAAAAAGCGAGTACAATTAGGATATCTTCAATGCTCGTATATTAAAGTAATTTAAGTATAATAAACTTTAATATACCCTTGAATAAGGGTGAATAAACACTTTACCTAGGCTACGTCTTGTCTGAACAATATATAAAAATAGCAATTCCTGTCCCTATGAGGCAGTTATTCACTTATCAAGTACCAGAAGCACTTCAAACACCGAATATTGCTATTGGTGAACGGGTAGAAGTGCCCTTTGGATCAAGGCGCGTCATTGGCATTGTTATCGAAATACAAAGCGAATGCGAAATAGCTGAAAATAAAATAAAAAGTATAACAAACCGTTTGCATGGCGACTTTCATATCAATGCTGCAATGGTTAAATTCCTCGAAACCTGCGCCAATTATTATCATCACCCCATTGGCGATGTATTTCAACAGGCTTTACCAAAACTACTCAGGGATATAAATAAAACAAGCTTAACACCGCCTATGGTTTGGCATAGCTATGATTTCCTAGCAGAGGATGACTGCCAAGATAATGTTGGCAAGGCACTTATAAAAAAACGTGCCGAAGTAAAAATAAAAGCCCCTAAACAATATGCGTTATTAGAGGTTATAAATAATCGTTCGGGTATAAGTTGGCCTGAATTGCGCGTACTGGGCTATAACAAAGCGCAATTAAATGCTTTGGTTAAAAAAGGCTTGGTCTTTGAAAAAGAACAAGAAGCTAATACTTTCCAGTGGCAAAAAGACACCCTAAACGAGCAAGATAAACACGCTCTTTCAACCGAACAAGCCCTCATTGTTGCCACCATAACCCAATCATTATCCTCGTTCGAATGTCACCTTATAGATGGTGTTACTGGTAGTGGTAAAACAGAAGTCTACTTGCAAGCTATGGAAGGGGTCTTAGCGAACAATCAACAAGTCTTAGTTATCGTCCCAGAAATAGGGCTTACCCCACAAACTTTAATGCGCTTTGAACAACGCTTTAAAGTACCCATTTGTTTGCATCACTCTGCTTTAAATGACAAAGAACGCTTAGATACTTGGTTTAGCGCTCAGCAAGGTAGTGCTGCCATTGTTATTGGTACACGTTCGTCGGTATTTACGCCATTACAAAAACTTGGGTTAATCATCATTGATGAAGAGCATGATGGCTCTTTAAAACAACAAGATACTTTTAGATATCATGGTCGTGATATCGCAATTTTAAGAGCGAGTAAACTTAATATTCCTATTATACTAGGTACTGCTACGCCAAGCTTTGAATCTTTACAAAATGCATTATCCGGAAAATATAAATACCACAAATTAGAAAAACGCGCTGGGCAGAGTAAAAAATCTGACATCAAACTGATTGACATGGCACAGCAACAAGTTGAATTTGGGTTATCTGGTAGCTTAAAACATGAAATAGAAAAAACACTCGAAAGAGGCGAGCAAGTATTATTATTTCTAAATAGACGAGGCTATGCACCAGCAATTAACTGTCAAGAGTGTCATTGGATAGCTAACTGCTATCGTTGCGATAAGCCATATACATTGCATCAAAAACAGCAGTTGTTAATATGTCATCATTGCACCGAACAGCAACCTATTCCACCTCAATGTCCTTCATGTGGGAGTGTGCGTATCGCTCCCATTGGTCAAGGAACTGAGCAGCTAGAACAAAGAATTCAAGACCTCTTTCCTCAAGCCAGTATCGTCAGAATAGACAGAGACAGCACGCGTAAAAAAGGTGAACTCGCTAAGCTACTGCAAGAGGTTAGTGATAAGAAACATCAAATCCTTGTCGGCACACAAATGCTCGCTAAAGGCCATCACTTTCCTGATGTTACCTTGGTGGGTGTATTGAGTGTTGATGGCGCGTTATTCAGTTTCGACTTTCGAGCTGCTGAACAAATGGCGCAATTATTAATACAAGTGGCGGGAAGGGCTGGACGAGCCAGCAAGCCTGGACAAGTATTATTGCAAACACAGTTCCCCGAGCATCCACTATTGCAAGACCTTGTTCACAATGGTTATCATCACTTTGCTCGTCATGCGTTGGTTGAAAGACAACAAGCAATGTTACCTCCTTTTAGTTTTCAAGCACTATTTCGAGCAGAAGCCAATTACCCCTCCTACCCTCAGAAGTTTTTACAAATGCTCGCAAGCATACAATGTGAGGGTTGTGAATTTGCTGGCCCAGTTCCTGCTGCCATGGAAAAGAAAGCAGGTAAATTCCGCTATCATTTAATCATTCAAGCAAAATCTCGAAAAACACTTCACAAAGCACTATGGTTATTGCTAAATCAAATACCGCAAAACCCTTGGCACACAAAAGTACGCTGGAACTTAGACATAGATCCTATTGATTTAAATTGGTGAGTCGTTAAAATAAGAAAAGTTTCTCCTAGTAGTTAGTAAAATTTCCCATGGATCATCAAGATTATGTTTCGCGTGCGAATGCGAAAAAAAATAAAAAAAACCCGTACAAACCTAAAAAAGCAACCCGTAAAAACAGTCGTAAAAGCGCAAAAAAAGTAACTCACTCAAACAAAACTAAATTAATTGGTGTTATAACTTGTTCATTAATTATCGCGGCCGCTATTGGTTTATGGCAATTAAAGAACAACCCTTTAACAAAAGATGCTGTTGCAACAAATCTCCAAAAAAAATCGAGTGCACAAACAACAAACAAAGAAGCCGATGATAAAGCTATCGCGCAAAAAGACAGTAAAGAGCTTCCTTCATTACCTGATGAGCAATGGACCTATGTTAACGAGTTGAAAAAAGAAAAAGACATTGTGGGTGAATATGAAGTCAAGGAAAATGGCCCTTACAAAATGGTTTGTGGTTCCTTTAAACAGCGCAGTAGAGCTGAAACATTAAAAGCTAACATGGCCTTTGTCGGTATAGAAAGCATCATTCAAATAGCTAACAACGGCTCTACCACTTGGTATAAAGTTGCCCTTGGACCATACACTAAGAAAAGAATGGCCGAGCAAGACAAACACAAGTTAAAGAATAATAAGATAACAGGTTGCCAAATTTGGCTATGGCGTTAACTCATACCCGTTTCATTTAATATATTATTGCTTCAAAATAAAAGGCTATTGTTATCAATTTAAAATAGCCTTTTTTAGTTATAACAATCTCATTTTATTTTCTAATATATAGGTAATTGCTTAATATAGGCTATTGCTAATTGTACCAAAGCCTAGAAAAAAAGCTCTCCCCTTGAAAAATATTATTCTCCCCCCACTTATCTTATATCGATTAAAGATACACTGCCTTTAAGCCGTGTATTGCTGTTCTCATTTAAAGAATTAATTCATAAATACAAATATAGAGGTTTAATGTGACTACCATAGTTTCAGTTAGGCGTAATGGCAAAGTAGCCATCGGTGGAGATGGCCAAGTTTCTCTTGGTAATACCGTCATGAAGGGAAATGCTAAAAAAGTACGTCGTTTATATAACGACAAAGTACTTGCAGGTTTTGCCGGTGGAACCGCAGATGCATTTACCTTATTCGAACGCTTTGAGAGTAAATTAGAACAACATCAAGGACATTTAACAAAAGCGGCCGTTGAGCTTGCCAAAGACTGGCGTAGTGACCGCGCATTAAGAAAGCTCGAAGCGTTACTCGCTGTTGCTGATGAAACAGCGTCACTTATTATTACAGGTAATGGTGATGTCATTCAGCCAGAACATGATTTAATTGCCATAGGTAGTGGTGGTAATTTCGCTCAATCTGCTGCAACCGCTTTACTGGAAAATACCGATTTATCTGCAAAAGAGATTGTTGAAAAGTCATTAACCATTGCAGGCAGTATTTGCGTATTTACCAACCAAGAACACACTATAGACGAGCTTTAAGGAATAGATAATGTCAGATATGACTCCTCGTGAAATCGTTCACGAATTAGATAGCCACATTGTTGGCCAAGCAGACGCTAAACGTGCCGTTGCTATAGCATTGCGTAACAGATGGCGCAGAATGCAATTAAATGATGAGCTTAAAAACGAAGTAACACCGAAAAACATTTTAATGATCGGTCCAACAGGTGTTGGTAAAACAGAAATCGCACGTCGACTTGCAAAACTTGCTCGCTCTCCTTTTATTAAAGTAGAAGCAACCAAATTTACCGAAGTAGGGTATGTTGGTAAAGAAGTGGAAACGATTATTCGTGACCTAACCGATGTTGCTATTAAGCTAGTAAAAGAAACCGAAATGTCACGCGTTAAGCACCTTGCTGAAGAAGCGGCAGAAGAACGTATTCTGGATATTTTATTACCGCCAGCTAGAGATACTATGGGTAATATTGATAAAAACGATGACTCAGGTAATTCAAGCACACGACAAGTTTTTCGTAAGAAGCTTCGTGAAGGCAAGTTAGATGACAAAGAGATTGAACTAGACCTAGCGGCTCCGCATGTTGGCGTTGAAATTATGGCTCCACCAGGGATGGAGGATATGACTTCTCAATTACAAAACATGTTCCAAAACATGTCGAGTGATAAAACCAATAAACGTAAATTAAAAATTAAAGACGCTTTTAAAGCGCTTCAAGAAGAAGAAGCGGCAAAAATCGTGAACAACGATGATATCAAGCAAAAGGCAATCGAAGCGGTTGAGCAAAACGGTATTGTGTTTATTGATGAAATTGACAAAATTTGTAAGCGCTCTGACAGTAACAGTGGTGGCGATGTCTCTCGCGAAGGTGTGCAGCGTGACCTATTACCATTGGTTGAAGGCTCTACAGTAACGACTAAGCACGGTATGATAAAAACAGATCACATTCTATTTATCGCATCTGGTGCTTTTCAAATGGCAAAACCTTCTGATTTAATCCCTGAGTTACAAGGTAGGTTACCAATTCGTGTGGAATTAAAAGCATTAACATCTGAAGATTTCATGCGTATTTTAACTGAACCATTCGCCTCTTTAACTGAGCAATACATCGCTCTATTAGCAACAGAAGGTGTTAACATTACTTTTAGTGATGATGGCATTAAAGCGATTGCTCATGCTGCATGGCAAGTAAATGAAACCACTGAAAATATTGGTGCTCGACGTTTACACACTATGATGGAACGATTAACAGAAGAACTATCTTTTACGGCTGATCAACTTGACGGTGAAACCATTGTCATTGATGAAACTTACGTAAATGACAAACTTAACACTGTTGTGCAAGATGAAGACTTAAGCCGCTTTATTTTATAGGTGAAGGTTAAGACAAGCTATAAGTTTGAAACTATGGGTTCAGAGCTCAAAACTCTATTCTCGATGCTTGTCTTTCCCTCCTTAGTACTTTGCTTAATCCGCTCTTATCTGCGGGCAAAACGGGCTTGTGTGTTGACCTTACTCGTTACACAAAACTGCTCTTATGCCGTAGCAGTAAAATAATTATCACCATATAAGGCCACCGAGAGACTTCGCCTATCAGCGAGAAAAATATACATTGCTGTTGCTCTTCCTCTGTGTAGCGCACCGCCTCAGTGATCTCGGTGGTAAAACAGGCTTATCATTTGACCTTGCTCGATTCTCGAAGCTTCTCTTTTTTCTTAACTAAAACTGACAACTTAAAACTTTTAACTTCTCTATCCCTTTCCTACAAATGCCCTACTTTCACATAAATCAACGCACCATCTTCTTTGGTAAATGGCGTATGTTCACTTAAATGCGGACTACGTATCCATGAGCCTTTGGGGTAACGGCTATGCTCATCAAAAAACGTCCCTTCAAGCACCAATATTTCTTCGCCACCCCAATGTTTATGTGGTTTAAATTGAGTATTCGGCGCCCACTTAACAAGGGCTACATGCTCTCGTTCAAATTCATGTAACGACATTACTGTTAGCCCTTCCACCAAACCTTTTCGCCAAGGCGTACTATGAGTATCTACCACTTTCTGCTTGGTATCAGCTTTATCAAATTGGTCAAGTTTTACAAAAATAGTCGCACCCTCTTTACCTATTTTAGGCGTATGAGAAGTACCAATAGGGTTTCGAGCATAATGGCCAACACCATAATCTTGGTGTTCATCTGAGAATACGCCTTCAAGTACAATAAATTCCTCTCCACCTGTGTGAACATGTGGCGAGAACTCACTAAAAGGGGCGTATCGAACAATACTGGTTGCCCGTCCAGACTCTTTACCCACTCTGTCGAGCATCATTCGTTCTACCCCTGGCATGGGTGAATCAACCCAAGTGTAATCTTCAGGTTTAATAACAACACGTTTATCAAAATCTGCATTGACTAACATAAGTAAAAATACTCCGGTTTTGGGGTTAGTTTTGGAGAGACTTAATGTGGGTACATAGTAACAAACTTTGCGGAAGTGTCGAGTATTGGCATGCGAATTAGACATTAGCCACTCGTCATCGAATTACAATGATGTGCACAAATTAAGAGCTTTTCCGGGTAAGGAACTAGATCTTTTTTGTCTGCATATGACGCAGATAAACCCAAATTAGGCTACAGAAATACACTTTATAGCGAGAGTATCAGGTGATTCTATGGATGGAGGAAAGCACCCAAATTGAGAGCTGTCTTGAAATAAAAGGAACAACGCTAAGCAAGGAAAACATGAGAAAGGAAAACGGGACACCCATCATTTGATAATTTCAAAGTATGGGTAGCTCAGATTGTATTCTATTTCCTGTAAGTATAAAGCGGTATTAGTTAATCGAATTATTTGCTATAAATAAGCATCTCAATGATATAAAAAACTTTAAATGGAACTAACATGTTAAAGAAAGTAAAAATCTACGGTTCAATTATCCTCTTATTAATTATCACATTGTTCATTCTTAATCGCATTTATAGCGATGAAGTGGGTGATGTATCATTAGGCATGTTTACACTTAAAGACATAAAACTTAACACCCTAGTTGACCCTTTAATACCTGGTGTAACATGTCATGTTGCCAGTATAGAAGCCAATTTAAGCTTATCTGACCCAAGTGATAGCTCGATATCATGTCGTCAAACGGGTGAAATTACCCTTGCCATGGTGGCCAACATTGATAAAAGTAAATCTGGTGACATTGTATTTAAAAAATCGAAGAGTATTTTCTTTAAAACAATGAAGATAAGACGCATTTTTGATGCAAAAAACCAAACGCTGATGTATTTATCTTATTCAACTAAGGAAACTTCTGGAAGTTATAAACACAGTCTTTCAACTGTGCCTTTATGGGGAACTAAGGCCTACACTGAAAACACTAAAAAATAACAGACTAAAGATGAAAATATTGCTGTATTGACTGCATTTAGTATGCGCATTAATCAGTTCAGTAATATATTCACCATACTCAGTGAAAATAAAATGCGGACAGGCATAAACTAACTATACACGGTAAGTGGTGATTTGAAATTATTGTGACCGATTCTTTGACAATTTTAATAACGCTCTAAACAGCGCTAGATTTTTATTCATGATATTAATTATCTGCTAATATTTAGCGTCTTGGCGTTATTGTACAACTAACAGGGGCATGATCTGTACTCTGCCCATCTCGTTCAAAGCTTGGGTTAATCAAGTGGCGATCTTCTGTTTGGTAATCAATCACCTCTGCAACACTGCCTTGAAAGCTAGGATTAAAGTCAGCAGACAATAAAATATAGTCGAGCACAGAGCCTTTATTTCCATAATAATGGGTTGCGGGACGCTCTAACTTTTCAGTTATTCCTTCCTTTTGAGGCACTGAACTCATTTCAGTACAAGGCGGTGATAAAAGTTGTGAATGCAGGGCTTTCAAATAAAGTTCATAAGCATCAGTAAGCGGATAACTCGCTAAGTCTCCTTTACCTTCTTTTTCAAATCTTAGTTCGTTCATTGTTAATGACGATAATACGCCATCAGTAAGTAAATCATTAAAATCGCCCATGAGTATTATTGCATTGTTGGTTTCAATGCGGCGCTTCATTATTTGATGATATAAAAGTACAGCTTCGCTACCTCGCTGAATACTTGCTGACCAACGACCCAATACGTTGCGGCTAAGATGATCTCCATAGGTTTGTTCGTGCTTTTCTAGCATCGAGGGGGGGAGGGAATCTAAGTCTGCGCGCTTCGATTTAAGGTGAACAACATATACGTCACAATGACCAATTTCAGGAAGAACTAAGGTAACTCTTAATGGCTTTCTACTAAACGTGAACGAATCAGCTAGACCAATCCCATTAGCGAAATCTTTATCTGCTGTAACAGCATGAATTTCTTCAAAAGGATATTTAGATGAAAGGCCAACGACAGGATCTCGGCAAATGAAATCATCGACAACAGTCGGGGTGTCAACCACGGCAAAATGTTTATAGCCAGAATTTAGCATTTGCGTTTGCAGTGCTTCAATAGAAAATATTTCTTGAAAACCTAAAAGATCAGGAGCATGTTCACAAAGGTAGTTACTTAACCAACCTTGTTTTTTTTGCCATTGCTCAACACTATAAATATTTTGAAAATCATAATATGCTAGTGGTGGCTCAACATAGTTAAATAAATTAAATGTTGCTATTTTTACTTGCGATATTGATGTATTTGTAATGACGATTACCTACTTATTTAAGTCGTTATTCAAGAGAAAGCAACAATGCCCGTCCCAATTCATTAAATGAGTATATAAACTGGTGATGCTTATAAGGAATATTATTTGAGTATAACAGCAAACGGCAAGCATGGTCTTTGGTTGTAAAGCTCGTGAAGGTTAAAAAATTTATGTAGAGTTTTTAACTCAATAATGGGCAGGAAATAACTGGGAAACTCTCTCAAAACTTTACCAAAGCATCCAAACAACCCAAGTAGGTTAATTTAAACACTTCCCCAAAAAACTCATTGAAAATTAGATTATTACAAGTTAAGTTAATCGTATCAACTTATTTGCATGGCTACTTATGAAACGACT
>CAWVWK010000063.1:0-13268 GCA_963933725.1 uncultured Colwellia sp. | reverse complement strand
TGAGCGAGGCTGGACTGGTGTCTATTGGATTAACCAGCGATGGCGAGGGCTATGCCGATGCTGGTGGAAGTGTGTGGGTACACGGGACGGCGCAGGCACAGTTTAGTGATGGTCGCAGTGCCGATGTGGCGGATGCAGTCTTTGACTATTTACCAGATGCTGGTGTTAACCTTAATTTAACCGATCTTAGCGATACTTTTATGGCGGCTGATGAGTCTAATACTGAGAGTACTGATGACAGTAATAGCCTGAATGTCGACTTAACAGACCTTTTGGACATTGCTGATCATAATAGTTGGTTAACGGGTCTAGAGGGGAGTGTCGAACTAACTACTTCGGAGGTTGTTGACCAAGTTAACGACGCATTGGTTGACGATGACCTAAATAATGATGCTAATTACAATGTTTATACAAGCGAAGACTCGGTTAATGAAACACTATCATCGTTTAATCAATATTCTATTTATACTGTACTCTAATAGTTAAGAAATAATTGTAGATCACATTGAAAAAATTATAAAAAATACACTTCTTTGCTCTGAAGTGCTCGTTTGTGCTAGGAATAGTAGTTTAATGGCTAAATACCCAAGCGCTAAATGCAGGCACTCAAAAAACATCGAACTAGTCGCTGTAGTGAAGTATAGGAAATGTTGAATTTTCTCTAAGATGTAAGCTCTCGACAAATTGCGATACCTTTAAGTTAGTCTGGCTGTTAACAACTCGCCAGTTATTATTAGATTGCCAGCATAAGTGACATATGCTTTTGTTGTTACAAGCTGAATCGAATTTTTCTAGCTAGATATTTGTCGTGGAGGCATACTAATGATAATTTTAACTTTATCGGTTTTATTATTTGAAAAATTACAGATCTCTATTTCTGTCGGAGAAATCGCCGCAATCGATGGTTTGCTTTCTCGTTGAGTCATCGTGGCCATGAATGATAGGGCTTAGCAAAATTAATATAACACTCTAATTCGCGCACGATCTTCTCATAACCTATAAATTTAGCACCGTTATTAAAGAAAATAGAATGTAGATACTTTTTAACATTCACAGTCAGACATTATTTGTAAACGTCTGGGGAAAGGCGTCTAAACAACAATTTGTTTTCAGGCTAAGGTACTTCAAACAATTACTTGGAGTACTTCATGAGAATATTTCGCAACCAAGCGCAATGGCAAACCCTTATAGAAGATCAACAAACAAGTGACTTAACCATTCCTGGTTATTGCCATCTACATCAACTATCAACATCTAGCTTTTATGCTGCTCGTAACAAAATGGCAAATATACCTAGTGCTTTTGTTCATAATAAAAGTCACCCAAGGAGTTGAGGTATCAACAACGCTCCAAGCTATAGAGCTATTGATTGAATCTGCTAAAATAATATTGCCATCAACAACCTCTGCACTTATATTGGTTAACTGCTTCGAGAGCTCACTTAATGAAGATGTTTACTGAGATCCCAGAAGTCTTTTTATATCAAGATGTTGTCGATTTTCGCAAATCGATTAATAATTTGACTGGTATCGTAGAAAATGAACTCGAAATAGATGCTTACAGTTCTCATCAATTAAATTCAGAAAGACTCAATGGTATAATCAAAAATCACTGGGCAGTAGAGAATAGCTTACACTGAACGTTATATATGAGTTTTAGAAAGGATGAGTCACGCATTAGACGCGGAAATGCAGCTGAAGTGATGAATGTTTTTAGGAAATTAGCACGAAATATCGTTAAATTAAATAAAACGACAAAAGCAAGCATGAAAAGAAAATTGAAGATGGCAGCATTGGACGATAACTTTAGAGCAGAGCTTTTAATTGGTGAGAATTAAATTAAATGCTCTTGCCCTGTGCATTTACCCAGACGCTTACTTTCGTTTTTAGCCTAGTCTATTTTCATCGGCACATATCTGAACGTTACAGGGAGGTGACTCATTAGAGAATGCAGGGCACATATTCTCCTGCCATCTTTGGGCCAAAGTGTCTAGTCCCTGTTTTTACCAAAAAACTATTAATTTCTGCAATTTGTGTAATTCGATGAGATTTCTAGTCTTTGGCTTTTAAATCAATATCTGTATCAGCAAATAGATAAATCGTTGCGACATATGCCGCTACATTTTGTGCTAATTCATCAGGTTTGATTTTATCTAACGTATCATCCGGTGTATGGTGTAAGTCAAAATAATCAGTACCTTCTTGATTTAAACGAATTGTAGGAACCCCTTTGTTAGCCATAGGAATGATGTCTGGTCCACCGCCTTTAACATCATAGCCTCCACGAACAATACCTAAAGGTGCGATGATTTTAGCAATTTCATTCACTAATAGGGTCGCTTTAGGGTTTACATTCGATTCTATGCGCCAGATATTTCTTGCACCAAAGTCAGATTCGGTAGCAAGAACATGGTTATGTAAGTTTTTTTCATGTTGCTTAGCATAAGCAAATGCACCTAATAAACCTACTTCTTCAGCGCCAAACATAACAACACGAATAGTACGCTTTGGACGTTTAGGTAAGTTAGCAATTAATTTTGCAGCCGCCGTTGTAATAGCAATACCTGCACCATCATCAACCGCACCAGTACCTAAATCCCAGCTATCTAAATGACCACCAATAAGTACAATTTCTTCAGGCTTTTCACTACCAATGATATCTAACACAACGTTACCGCTAGATACATCGCCTTTCCAATTAGAGGTAGAGTGTAGTGAAATAGATAAGGGCTTATTTAAGTTATGTAAACGACGTAAGTGATCAGCGTCAGGATTAGAAATAGCTACAACGGGGATTTTTGTCCATTTATCGTCTTTTTTACTCATCATCCCTGTATGCGGAAAACGATGTGAGTCTGAGCCTACTGAACGAATAATTAGCGCACTTGCGCCGCCACGCTCTGCATGTTGCCAGCCAATTCTACGTTTTTGGTTTGATGGACCATAGCCTGCACCCGTTTGACTTTTAACCATAGGATTGCCATCAACAAAGGCAACTTTACCTTTTAGTACCCCATCTTCAACCGATGTCAGGGCATGAATGTCTCTAAAATAAACTATAGGTGCATTAATTTCTTTTTCGTTTGGGGCAGCGCCACCAAGAGCTGAGCCATATAATTCTTGATTATAAGGTGAGGTTAAGGCTATATGTAAGTGGCCTCTGTCCCAAAATGGCATGGTAAATTCTTCAATTGTAGCTTTATCAAAGCCTAATTCTTTTCCTAAATCAACACCCCAGTCACGAGCACGTTTTTCTGCTTCTGAGCCACCTAATCGAGGGCCAATTTCTGTCGTTAACGATTCAACAATGTTAAAAGCCAGATCGCTTTTAAGTGCAGCAGCCATTAATTGCTGTGCAGTTTCTTTTTGCTGCTTGGTAACGGTTACTTCTTCAGCCACTAACGGCGTACTCAATACACATAACAACGCACTCAGCGTCACATTTTTTAATAATTTCATTTTGGCTCTTTTAAATTCTGTAGTTTAAAAATTTAAAAAGGACACTTACTCATGTTTAAAGTGCATCCTCTTTGTTTTTATTGTGAAGAGTATATCGTCAAGTAACTTAATTCGGAAATTATTTTATAACCTAGTTTGTTAAAAGATGATCATATAAATGTATTAGGGCAATAGGTTGAACTCATGCCTGTTGTATTGGATTTGATTGAACTTTAGAGGGCACTCACTCATTTGATAGGAATTCATCAAAGATACTCTCTTTGGCTTTTTAGGTCAGTCTCCTTTATGTTTATCTTCATTAAAGTATTTTAGAAATGACATAAGAACAAAACAACTACTCATAAACCTAACAGGAGATATATTCTTTTGGTGTGTTTCATAACAATGACCTATTAATTCTAGTAAAATGAACAAAATAAAAATAACGCTAATTTTAAAGCCCTTTTATTAAATAAGCCAAATGACATTGTATTAGTTTAATTGCCCCCTGTTCATTCTAAATTTCATATACGTTTAATTTTCTTTCGCGCACTTAATTGTCAAGCACAGTAAAACTTTTGAAGAAACGGCTACAGGATTCTTAGTAGGTGTAAGTTATATATTTTAAACTTGTTCAAAATATATAAACCGGTTAGTTTTTCAAACCTTTGTATAAAATAGTCTAAACAATTCAGATTAAATAATTTTTACAGCATTTTTATTTAATTATTCAACGACCAGTAAAAAAAGTTATTAAAAAAATGTTTTTTTTGTAAACATACTGGCACATTTCTAATGACTATGTATAATGGCTGTATATTTATGCAAAAGCTTAACCCAATGAACCTAATTAAAAACAACTTAATTATTGTAAAATTTCTCGTCGTGGTGATTAAATCATCTCGAGGGTTTTCGTTTAGCTAAGAAAAAGCATAACAGAATAACTAACCCTCGCTTCGCAAGAACCGAGGGTTTTCTTTTTTTTAATGCGTTAATTTTTAATATTACCTTACATTTTGGAATGATGATGACTACGAGCAAACCTTTAACAGGCAGTGGACTACTATTTGAAGTGCTAGAGCAGCATGGCGTAGAGCATATTTTTGGATACCCTGGTGGTGCTATTATGCCCATTTATGATGCGCTCTACGATAGTAATGTGAAGCACTTTCTTAGTCGTCATGAACAAGGCTCTGCATTTTCGGCAGTCGGTTACGCACGTGCTTCAGGGAAAGTAGGTGTATGTATGGCGACTTCTGGTCCTGGGGCTACCAACCTGATAACAGGCCTTGCCGATGCGCTAGCAGATTCTATTCCAGTAGTTGCTATTACAGGGCAGGTTGCTACAGCTGCAATGGGTAGTGATGCTTTCCAAGAAATTGATGTTTTTGGCTTGTCGCTCGCTTGTACTAAACATTCATTTCAAGTAACAGATATTAACGATTTAGAGAAAGTATTGCATCAAGCGTTTGAAATTGCGCTTGAGGGTCGTCATGGTCCAGTTCTTGTTGATATTCCGAAAGATATTCAATTAGCGCCGGTAACAAAAAGACTTGAAAAATTATCCCACCTAAAAAATAAAGTAGAACTTCCTTTAGCTGATATTAGTAATGCAGTAGACATTTTAACACACGCTAAACAACCTATTTTATATGTAGGTGGTGGTGTAGGCATGGGCGATGCAATAGATGAAGTTAGAGAGTTCGCAAGAAAAACAGGCATGCCAAGTGTTTCTACTTTAAAAGGTTTGGGCGCTATGAACCCAGACAATGAACATTATCTCGGATTACTTGGTATGCACGGCACTAAAGCGGCTAACTTAGCAGTACAAGCGTGTGACTTACTTGTTGTAGTTGGTGCTCGTTTTGATGACCGTGTTACCGGTAAACTAGATGAATTTGCACCTAATGCTAAAGTAATCCACTTTGACATTGATACCGCTGAAATTAACAAGCGTCGCTATGCCGATGCTGCAATTTTAGGTGATTTGAAAGTCAATTTACCTGAATTAAGTATGGGCTTGAATATCTCAGCATGGCAAGAAACGGTACAAACGATGAAAGTGGCTCATGGCTGGCGTTATGACCGTCCGGGAGAGGATATTTATGCACCGGCGGTTTTAAAAGAAATAACCGACCGTATGCCAGAAAACACCTGTATAACTACCGATGTGGGTCAACACCAAATGTGGGCAGCACAGCACATGCAATTTACTCAACCGAGTAACTTCTTAACCAGTGGTGGTATGGGGACAATGGGCTTTGGTTTACCGGCTGCAATTGGCGCACAAATTAGTCGTCCACATGATACGGTTATTGCCGTTTCAGGTGACGGTTCAATTATGATGAATATTCAAGAGTTAGCAACAGTGAAGCGCTACCAAGTACCAGTGAAAATTGTACTGATTGATAATTCAAAATTAGGCATGGTTCGCCAGTGGCAAGATTTATTCTTTGATGGTCGCTTAAGTGAAACAGATTTATCTGACAACCCAGATTTCTTAATGTTAGCGCAAGCTTTCGATATAAAGACCAAAAGTATTACTAAAACCAGTCAAGTAACCGATGGCATCGAAGAGATGTTAAATTGTGAAGGCGCGTTCTTATTACACGTAAAAATAAAAGCCGATGAAGGGGTTTGGCCTTTAGTTCCGCCTAATACAGCGAATGATGAAATGATGGAGGAAGCGTAAAATGAACAACTATCAATTAACAATTAAAGCAGATGATAAGCAAGTTGTTTTAGAGCGTATCTTACAAGTAACACGCTACCGAGGCTTTTTAATTAATGGTATCAATGCATCAGTAAATACGGGGAATAATATCGGTACTATAGAGCTTTTTGTAAGCTCACAACGACCTATTTCATTATTAGTTGATCAAATCAATAAATTGATCGACATCAAGAGCGTCAAAGTAGACAATAGCTCACCAATGCAGAGTGATGCATAAGATCATAACGAAACAAATTTAGGATAAGAATAATGGCAAAAGCAAATGCAGAATTAATATGGTTCAATGGTAAACTCATGCCGTGGAAAAATGCTACGGTTCACGTAATGAGTCACGCACTTCATTATGGCTCTTCAGTTTTTGAAGGTATTCGTGCTTATGATACGCACCAAGGTACTTGTATTTTTCGTTTAGAAGATCACATTAAGCGCTTGTTCGATTCAGCAAAAATTTACCGTATGAATCTTCCGTTTACACAAGAGCAAATAATACAAGCATGTAAAGACTCAGTTCGTGAAAACGGTTTAAAATCTGCTTATTTACGTCCATTAGCTTTTCTAGGTGATATCGGTATGGGCTTACGTCCACCTACTGATGCTATTGCTGATGTCATGATTGCCGCATTCAGTTGGGAAGCTTATCTTGGCGCAGATGCAATTGAGAATGGTGTTGATGTAGGTGTTTCAAGCTGGAATAGACTGGCTCCTAATACAATGCCTACAGCAGCAAAAGCTGGCGGTAACTATTTATCTTCACAACTTATCTCTACTGAAGCTGCACGCCATGGCTATGCTGAAGGTGTCGCTTTAGATGTAAATAATATGGTAAGTGAAGGCGCAGGCCAAAACCTATTCTTAGTCCGTAATGGCGTTATTTATACCCCACCAAGTACAGCTTCAATTTTACAAGGTTTAACTCGTGATACGGTATTCTTCTTAGCTGAAAAACTAGGTTATGAAGTACGTGAAGAGCCAATTTCTCGTGAATCTTTATATCTTGCTGATGAATTCTTTATGTGTGGTACGGCAACAGAAGTTGTACCGGTTAAGTCAGTAGATGGTATGCCGGTAGGTTCGGGTTCAAGAGGACCTATCACAGAAGCGCTGCAAACAGCATTCTTTGGTATTTTTGATGGTAGCACCGAAATACCAGACGGTTGGTTAGACCCAGTCGCTTAATTTATCGATTGGGTGAAATCCCCTCATTTTTTAATAAAGTTTTTCATTATTCAACGGACAATATCATTATGCCAAAATTAAGATCAGCAACTTCTACTCAAGGCCGTAATATGGCTGGTGCTCGTGCATTATGGCGCGCAACAGGTATGACAGACGGAGATTTTGGCAAACCGATTATTGCTGTCGTTAACTCTTTTACCCAATTTGTTCCAGGTCATGTGCATTTAAAAGACATGGGGCAATTAGTCGCTGGCGCAATTGAAGAGGCGGGTGGTGTAGCAAAAGAATTTAACACTATCGCCGTTGATGATGGTATTGCCATGGGACATTCAGGCATGCTTTACAGCTTACCTTCGCGTGATCTTATTGCAGACTCTGTTGAATATATGGTGAATGCCCATTGTGCTGATGCAATGGTATGTATTTCTAACTGTGACAAAATTACACCGGGTATGTTAATGGCAGCAATGCGCTTAAACATCCCTGTTATTTTTGTTTCAGGCGGGCCAATGGAAGCGGGTAAAACCAAGCTCTCAGACCAAATAATCAAACTTGATTTAGTTGATGCAATGATTCAAGGTGCAGATCCATCGGTATCAAACGAGCAATCAGACCAAGTAGAGCGTTCTGCTTGTCCAACATGTGGTTCATGTTCAGGTATGTTCACCGCTAATTCAATGAACTGTTTAGCAGAAGCTTTAGGTCTAGCGCTTCCTGGTAATGGCTCTATGCTTGCTACTCATGCAGATAGAGAGCAACTATTCTTAAAAGCAGGTAAGCAAATTGTTGAATTAACTAAGCGTTATTATCAAGATAACGACGAGTCTGCTTTACCGCGCAACATCGCTAGTAAAGAAGCTTTACATAATGCCATGTGTTTAGATATTGCTATGGGTGGTTCAACGAATACCATTCTTCATTTATTAGCAACTGCACAAGAAGCGGAAATAGATTACACCATGGAAGATATGGATAAGCTGTCACGCATTGTGCCACAGCTATGTAAAGTAGCACCTTCTACGCCAGAGTATCATATGGAAGATGTACATCGCGCAGGTGGTGTTATTGCCATTTTAGGTGAGTTATCAAGAGCGGGCTTACTTAAAACAGATGTACCCAACGTATTGGGTACAACCCTTGCTGATGTGATTGAAAAGTACGACATTAAACTAACCGATGACGCAGATGTTAAAAAATTCTACCGTGCTGGCCCTGCTGGTATACGAACCACTAAAGCCTTTAGTCAAGATTGTCGTTGGGACACTTTAGATGATGACCGAGAAAATGGTTGTATCCGTAGTCTTGATAATGCTTTTTCTACAGAAGGTGGTTTAGCGGTACTTTCAGGAAACATTGCTCTAGATGGCTGTGTTGTTAAAACAGCTGGTGTAAGTGATGACAATTTAATGTTTACTGGCCCTGCGCATGTCTTTGAAAGCCAAGACTCGGCAGTTGCAGGAATTTTAGATGGTAAAGTGGTTGCTGGCGAAGTGGTTGTTATTCGTTATGAGGGCCCTAAAGGTGGCCCAGGCATGCAAGAAATGTTATACCCAACCACGTACTTAAAATCGATGGGATTAGGTAAAGCTTGTGCCTTGTTAACTGATGGTCGTTTTTCAGGTGGAACGTCAGGTTTATCAATTGGCCATGTTTCACCAGAAGCAGCTAACGGCGGTGCAATTGCTTTAGTTGAACAGGGCGATATTATTCATATTGATATCCCTACTCGTCAGATTACCTTGCAAGTAGATGAAGCTGAATTAGTGGCTCGTCGTGTTGCCATGGACGCTAAAGGGAAAGCAGCTTGGAAACCAGAAAATCGTGTTCGTCCAATCAGCTATGCCTTAAAGAACTATGCAATGTTAGCAACTTCTGCTGACAAAGGTGCTGTACGTGACCGTGAACTTTTAGATAGTGTCAGCGAAAAATAGATTAAAAAGAAGGGAAATGTTAAATGCATTTCCCTTTGAGTGTTGGACTCATTATGACCAAAACAACAAACCAAGAAGCATTAAACTCACAAACGCTAAACCCACAAGTAGAGCAACTTGATTACTTAAGACGTATTTTGCTCGCGCCTATTTATGATACGGTAGTTGAAACAGATTTAACGCCACTTACTAAACTTTCTACACGTTTAAATAATCAACTTTATTTAAAACGAGAAGATCAACAGCCTGTGCATTCTTTTAAATTGCGCGGTGCTTGCAATAAGTTATCTACGTTAACAGATACAGAAAAATCCAACGGGGTTATTGCCGCTTCAGCAGGTAATCATGCCCAAGGTTTAGCGCTTGCAGCAAGCAAGTTAAGTATTAAAGCCACTATTGTTATGCCAAAAACAACACCTGATATTAAGGTAGATAACGTAAGGCGTTTTGGTGGTGAGGTTCGTTTAGTTGGCAACAGCTTTAATGAAGCACAAACGGCTGCTGTTGAGTATGCGATCGCTGAAAATAAAACCTTAGTTCATCCTTTTGACGACGCTGATATTATTGTTGGGCAAGGAACCGTTGCTAAAGAATTATTACAACAGCTACCGAATGCCGACGTGGCTTTTATCCCTGTTGGCGGCGGTGGCTTACTTGCCGGTATGGCGGTTTATTTAAAGCAGCTTAGTCCTAGCACGCGAATTGTAGGTGTTGAAGCAGAAGATTCAGCTTGTTTAAAAGCGGCTTTAGAAGCTGGAAAACCAGTAGATTTAGAACAAGTAGGCTTATTTGCTGATGGCGTAGCGGTTAAGCGAATAGGTCAAAATACGTTTGATTTAATTCAAAAATATTGCGATGAAGTGATTACGGTAAGTACCGATGAAATTTGTGCTTCAATAAAAGATATTTTCGAGCAAACGCGCGTTATTGCAGAGCCAGCGGGCGCCTTGTCGTTAGCTGGCTTACAAAAATATTGTGCAATAAACAAAATAGAGAATCAGTCTTTAGTTGCTGTGTTGTCGGGTGCTAACATGAACTTTCATAGTTTGCGTTATGTGTCTGAACGTTGTGAACTTGGCGAGAATAAAGAAGCGGTTTTTGCGGTAAGTATTAACGAAGAAAAAGGGAGTTTTAAACGATTCTGTCAAAGCTTACATGGTAGAGCTATTACCGAATTTAACTATCGATATTCAGGTAAAGCACAAGCCAATATTTTTGTTGGTATAAGGTTATCAGGTGAAGCAAAGGCACGTGAAGTTTTAGTCGAAGATTTACAAAAGCATAATGAGAAAGTGTTAGACCTTACCGACAACGAATTAGCTAAATTACACGTTAGATATATGGTCGGTGGAAAGTCGGTTAACGAACCAGGAAGTTTAGATAACGAACGCTTATTCAGATTTCAATTTCCTGAGCACCCTGGCGCATTAGAAAAATTCTTAGATGCAATGGGCGAACACTGGAATATTACGCTTTTTCATTATCGAAATCACGGTGCAGCATTTGGCCAAGTTTTAGCAGGCTTTAATGTGAAAAAAGAGCAAGAAAACGAGTTTTTTAGTCACTTAGATGCACTTGGTTATCAATGGCAAGAAGAGTCAGATAACTTAGCTTACCAGTCTTTCTTAAAAGATTAGTCGTTTCGTTTGTAGTAAGTCATTTATACTTAGCCTACTGAAACACGTATAACAATCTTTAATAGAATGAATCACTTGTCAGAAGTGATTCATTCTTGCATTTTACTTATCTTCTATCTTTTTTTGCTATTGGTCGTTTAGTTAAGCTGAACTCAGGTTAACTACTAAGTAGGAAGAAAAAGACTCAAGGTTAAAACGCTATTGAAACCTGAACCTTGAACCTTTTAACTCGAAAGTTATTTAGTAATCTTTATCAAGCCTTACAGTACCATCAGTTAAATACACTAATCGAATGGCATCGTTAGACTGAAACACCATACTTGGATCATAATCTTGGATAACCATATACTGTTTATCGTCTTCTGCCGTTACCATGATTTCAACAAGTTGCCATGTTTTGATTTGTTGATGGTTACCACTGTTTCGAGCGATAGCTCCACCAGCAAAAGATCCTAAAATAGTCATTGCATCTCTACCGCTACCGCTACCAAATTGATTGCCAATAACGCCTCCAATAAGTGCACCACCGAATGTTTTCCAGCCACGGTTACGGTCATTAATGACTTCTTGTTTAGTGACATTGCGAACGGAGGCTACGTTTCCAAAGATAACTTTCTCAACGGGAACCGCTTTATTTCTATCATAAGGTGAAGAAATAGAAGGTGTTGCGATAAACAGTAATAAAAGGGCGGATGCGAACAATCTCATCATGATATTTCCAATTTAAGTAAGTGCTTAACGTTGCTTGTAGATCAAAATAGCCAGTTAGTCGCCACTATTTAGAGCGATACACTGGCTTTAATTTTCATGTTTAAATAGTAATGAGTTACATCAACTTTCTAACTTGATGCTTCACATTAATGGCTAGATATGGAAGCTTTAAAGTGTTTATTTGCTGTTATTTATACTGCATAAACACTAAGTTACTATTTACTTACCAACTAACATATTCTTTTTGTTTTGTTTTTCTTATTTCAGTTTCATCGGCCCATTCAACTAAGCCACTTTGTAAATCCATTAAACGCAAAGTGAATTTATAATAAACGTCAGACTTGTCTTTGTTAGACTTTACAATACTGGACAAGTTGCCATACAACATGTATTCAGCACCAACTTGACGTCCAAATTGCATTGCTTTATTTGGATCTACCATACCACTATTTTGTTGAAAATCTATTTGCTCTCGGGCAGCATTGACTCGGCTCATATCAACAAAACGAAATTTACCAGAACGTAAAAGTTTAGTAGAAATTGAATCGGTAATTGACTCCGTATCAATATGTTCACTGGTTTTGTTTTTAAGGCGCTCAACAAACATAATTGGACGGTTGTTAGCTGTAAGAGTGCTCACAACAGGTGAAGTAAGTAATGAGTCAGTCATTTGGTTTGCGACAGTTTGTAAGTCGGTTGAGCCAAAATTTGTATCAGTTGTTTCAATAGCAGTCGCATCACCATACTTAACTACAGATTTATTGGTGCAGCCGGAGGTTATGGCAATAGCTAAAATCATTCCGGTTGTGATGAGTGCCTTATTAAGCGTGTTTTTTGTTAATTTATTCATGAGTTCTTCCTTATGTTAGGCAATATTCGATCTAAAATTTATAATATTCTTCAGGTACATCTCTTACATAAATACTAAAAGACTTTGCATCTATTGTTGGCGCTAAACCTTTTACAGCCGCCGTTTGCATGCCATGTAACTCAAGTGGTTTCCATGGTGATTTTCCTGATTCAAGTACAAAACCGTCTTTATCAAACCATATAAAATGATACTGTAATTGTTGTGATTTTTTATAAGTACTTGTAAGGGTTAATTGTACTTCTAAAAGATCATTGTTAGTTCTATTTTTTACATCAGTAATTTTAAGCTTAGAAGTTAATTCTGGGTTGTGTGTTTGTAGATGTTTGCTGTAGTCGTCTTGCTCTGTCATTTTTTCAACACCAACGCCTGAAGTGACAGGTGGCACATTTTTACAGCCACTTAAAAGTAGGATGCTTAATACAATTGATGCGGTAAATATTTTAGACGTTATATATGCCATTGTTTTATCCTTTAGAGTACTTTTTTCATATTATAGGTTAATTAATTGGTCAGAGGGGTTTTTATTATGACGGTTTAGGTTCAATAATGTAATACGGCCAGGGTTTATGGTTACATCCAAAGAGACTTTTTGCCCAGCTAATTTAAGCTCTACGGTTTGTTTTCCAGCAGGAAGTGAAGCTCTTAATATATGGATGCTGTCAGGCAACGTACTCCAACTTCGCGTGTCTGCACGTTCTGAAATAACATTGTAAAGCGTCGCAATAATATTCCCAACATCGCCGCCTTCCTTACTCGCTTTTTTACGAACTT
>CAWVWK010000062.1:0-13419 GCA_963933725.1 uncultured Colwellia sp. | reverse complement strand
TCTTAGACGGCTAGTATAGGAGTCGTATCGCTTGGTAAGTATGTAGAGAAAGCTCAATACTGGTTAAGGTTTGCCTTAGCATTAAAAAAAGAAAGGTAAAGGTCAGGTGGCTCTTAGTGAGAATAACCCCAAGCACATTAGTGACTAGCGATTAGTGATGAGTTTTAAGCTGTCATTTATAATTTAAGAAAAAGGAAGGTTCGAGAATCTAGCTACTAGGAAGACAAAAGAACAATCGACAAACTCTTTTTCACCACCGAGTTCTGCTACGCAGAGTAAGGGCAATACATATGTTTCTTGTTTTTCTCGGTGCAAGGTGAAGCCTCTCGATGCTTTTGTGGTGATGAACTTTTATTACAACCTAACAAACTTCGCGACTAAAGCACGCTCTTACAAAAAAATAGCTCCCTTGCCAACCTTCGAATTGTCTGGGGTTAGGCTCGAAGCTTGACAACTCGATTCTCGCAAGTTCTCATTTAACACCCAACTGACAGCTTTGAACTCAAAACTTGTTGTTCACTTTTCTTTTCTCTAAAGTTTTAGCAAGCAAAAACGGAACTAAAATCATTAAAAATAAAATAATTCGAGGCCCATGGCTATAAGGGGTCTCTCCTGTTACGAGAGGTAATTCAGTTCTTAAAACCGCTTCTTCAAATTGCGGTATCATTGCAAGCACTTCACCTTTGCTGCCAACTACAGCAGTTACTCCATTGTTAGTAGAACGAATGACTGGGCGGCCAAACTCAATTGCGCGCATTCTAGCAATATCCATGTGTTGGTGAGGCCCATGTGAATCGCCAAACCATGCATCATTGCTAACGGTAAGTATGATGTCGGTGTGGTTAGTAAAATTGGCAGCTAACTGATGAGGGAAAGCAATTTCAAAGCAAATTAAAGGGAGAATTGACAACCCATTAGCTTTTAGGTTTTCTTGCTGATATGCCCCAGGACTAAACGAAGACATAGGTAAATTAAATAATGGGGCAATAGGTCGAAGTAATGACTGAAATGGAACAAACTCACCTATAGGTAATAAATGGTTTTTATAATAACGATTTCTACTTTCGTAATAATAACCTAACTCATCATCTTCATATCTCTTACCTAGTACAATTAAGCCATTGTAGTACTTTTTACTTTGCTGATCGTAATTTTGAATACCGGTAATAATAGTACTATTATTAAAGAGGGCTGAGCGGTTTACCGTCGATAAATAATCTTGCGCAGCGGGTTCTAAAGCTGGCACAGCAGATTCAGGCCATACAATTAAATCAGCATCGTTATTTACACGCGTTAAATCTAAATATTTTAGCATGGTTGGCCATTCTAACTCTGGCTTCCATTTTAGTGATTGTTCTATATTTCCCTGAATGATCGCAACTTTAATCAATTTATCGTGTTCGCTTGTCCAAGACTTTTTAGATAAAAAAGAGGATACGATTACGAGAATGACTAAAAAAGCACTGTTTAGTAAAAAGCCACTAAATTCACTTTTATCAAAAGGCCTTTTGTTTTTACAAAACTGAATAGCATATTTTACGATGTTATAAATCGCAATATTAATATAAAGAATTAGCGCCGTAATACCTACTTCTCCAATGATAGGAGCAAAGTTAGCCAGTGGACTATCAACTTGGCTATACCCTAGAGAAAGCCATGGAAAACCTGTTAAAAAAACACTTCTGAAGTACTCACACAAAAGCCATAAAGGAGGGAAGAACAGTAAATTAAGCTCTTTATGACGAGATAATTGAGCAGTTAAATAGCCGGCCAAGCCTGAAAACAGTGCTAAATAAAGGCATAGTAAAAGCATTAAAGCCAATGAGAAAATTAATGGCAGGCCACCAAATTGATCAATACTTACATGTACCCAACTAATACCAGTAGAAAACCAACCAAAAGCAAAAATAAATAATATGGAAGCTGATTTTTTAGATGAAGCACCTTCAATAAAGGAAAAAACAATGGCAGGAATAAATAACGTTAATGGCCAATAAGAAAAGGGAGCGTATGAAAAAACGAGCAACATGCCGAGGAGGAAAACTATGCCATGCTGCTTGCTGAAGAGTTTAATGAAAGCCATATTAGAAGAAGTTAGTCGTTATATTGGCTAATTTTTTTAGCTTTGGCTTTAGGGATAGTTACCTGCAACATATGTACTCTTCTTGAGTCTGCGGTTACCACCTTAAATTCAAAACCTTCAATGGTTACTGTTTCATCTTTTTCAGGCATATGATTAAACTGGTGTAATACAATACCACCGATAGTGCCTGCACTATCTTCGTTGAATTTTGAACCGAAAAAATCGTTAAAAACATCTAATTCAGTTAATGCTCTAACAAGATAAACATTACTTGCTAAATGTTTAATATCTTCTTCAATCTCATCATCCGTTTCATCTTCAATTTCACCAACAATTTGTTCAAGGATATCTTCAATGGTGATAACGCCTGAAACGCCACCATATTCATCAACCACAATGGCCATATGATACCTATTTGAGCGAAATTCCTGTAATAACGGTTCAACCTTTTTACTTTCTGGAACGATTATCGCTGGTCTAATGATATCTTGTAAACTAAAGTCGCTTTGATCTTGTTTAAAGCTAAAAGCAAGTAAATCTTTGGCGAGCAATATACCATCTACGTGGTCGATATCTTCATTTACAACAGGAAAACGAGAATGACCGGATTCAAGAATGGTTGGAAGAAATGCTTCTAAATCAGAACTAATATCAATAGTCACCATTTGAGAGCGAGGGATCATTATATCTCTAACACGCATTTCAGAAACCTCTAAAACGCCATCAATCATTTGTTTGGTATCTGTACTGATTAACTTTCTATCTTGAGCATCGTCAAGAATATCTACAAGTTCACCTCGGTTTTTTGGCTCGGAGGTTAAAAACTGAATTACTTTTCGAAAGAAAGATTTATTATTAGTGGTTATTGGTTGAGAAGAAGTGTCATCGCTCATAGAGCTAATTTTTTTCCTATATAGTTCTAGCTTACAAGGTTTAGAGGCTAGCTTTTTTTTATTAATATTTAATATTTTATATTTCCAATGCCATTTATTGTTGGAACTAGAAATATTAAAAATTACTGTTTATTTATTGCAAATGTAGGGGTTATTTATATCAAGCTTTGCTAAAATTTCAATCTCTAGCGCTTCCATTTCATTTGCTTCATTATCGTTTATATGATCAAATCCAAGTAAATGCAAGCATCCGTGAATAACCATATGTGCCCAATGTGACAAAAGTGGCTTATTTTGACTAATTGCTTCACTGCTTACAATATCAGAGCAAATCACAAGATCACCCAATAAGTTAAGTGATAAACCTTCAGGTACTTCAAATTCAAATGATAATACATTTGTGGGCTTATCTTTATGTCTGTATTGATGATTAAGAGACTGGCTTTCTTCGGGCTCAACTAAACGAATACTTAATTCGTCTTGACGGTGATCAGAATATTTTCTCAGTAAATCAGGAGAAGCCAGCTCTTCAATTTTACTAGATTTTGAATAAATCACAGACAAAGCAGTATCTACCCAGCGTTGAAAATTTTCTAAAGAAGGTAAGTTCTCTTCGGCGCAGGCTACTTGCAAATCAACGGTTGCATTGCAGTTAAGTGTCATGGTTTTGATCATTGTGTTGAGAATAAGCTGACTTTATTGATTTTTCACGATTCATTTTTTGATCATACCTTTCGTATGCATCGATAACACGACCAACAACAGGATGCCTTACAACATCCTTAGATTGGAAGAAGTTAAAACTAATACTATCAACGTTGTCTAATACGTCGATAGCATGACGCAAACCAGATGTTTGATGTTTAGGGAGATCTATTTGTGTTATATCACCTGTTATAACCGCTTTGGCATTAAAACCAATTCGGGTTAAAAACATTTTCATTTGCTCAATGGTCGTATTTTGGCTTTCATCTAAAATAATAAATGCATCGTTTAACGTTCTACCACGCATGTAAGCAAGTGGTGCAATTTCAATCACATTACGTTCAATGAGTTTCTCTACGCGCTCAAAACCAAGCATGTCAAACAGAGCGTCATATAATGGTCTTAAATAAGGATCTATTTTTTGAGATAAGTCACCAGGTAAAAAACCAAGCTTTTCACCCGCTTCAACAGCAGGTCGAGTTAGTAATATACGGCGAACTTCTTGTCTTTCAAGGGCATCAATAGCACAGGCTACCGCAAGGTAAGTTTTACCTGTACCAGCAACACCAATTCCGAAATTGATATCGTTAGTTACAATGTTTTGAACATAACTGGCTTGATTCTCGTTTCGGGGTTTTACCATACCGCGTTTAGTCTTGATGGTAACCACTTTGTCGTAATCAGCTGACAATGATGAGCTTTTACATGAGTCGTCTGCTTCTATTTCTAAAACATCAGCCTCTAAGATGGCTAAATGAACCATTTCGCCTGTTAGGTCTTGTTCATCGCCTTTTACTGTTTGAGTTTCAAGGTACAAATTTTTTAACAATTTTACGACTGCGTTGGCATGTGTATTACTACCTACTACTTTAAAAGCATTTCCTCGATAACTAATTTTAACGCCTAAACGTCGCTCAATCGTTTTAAGATTGTCGTCCATAGGGCCACACAGGTTTGCTTGGCGTGCGTTGTCAACGGGAGATAATTCGAACTGAATGCTATCTTGATTTGTTTTTGGCTTTGTCAAAGTAAACTTGACCTCTAGTTAGGTAGTAAAATGATTTGTTAGTTATTATTTTGATTTTCTATTGTGCTATGTTGTTAACGCACTCAAGAAGTTTCTAGGCGCTAACGCTCAAAGTGACTAAAATTAAGTTCAGTTTCACAGCTAAGCTTTATTGCAGACCTTATGCTAGTCTACATTAACGCTTTAAAATAAACACCTGTAAATAAGCAGGTGTTAAACAGACTCTGGTAAGTATTGTCCCACACCCAATTCATCTAAGTTACTTGGCGTTGAGTTATGGTGACTGTTTGCCAAAATATCTGCAGGAGAATGTGCAATACGTAAACCTATTTCACTTTCATCACGAATTAACTCACCGCGTAAAGAGTTTGAGTAAACATCGGTGATTTTCACATCTACAAATTGCCCAATAACAGTATGCGGTGCAACAAAGTTTACGATACGGTTGTTTTCAGTACGACCACGAAGCTCCATTGGGTTCTTCTTAGAAGGGCCTTCAACAAGAATACGTTGCTCAGTATTTAGCATTTGACGCGCAATACGCAATGCTTGATGAGTAATTCTGTCTTGTAGTAAATATAAACGTTGCTTCTTGGTTTCTTCACTTACATCATCAGGTAAATCGGCAGCTGGCGTACCAGGGCGAGCAGAGTATATAAAGCTGAAACTTAAATCGAAGTTAACTGCTGAAATTAAATCCATAGTGGCGTTAAAATCTTCTTCCGACTCACCAGGGAAGCCAATAATAAAGTCAGAAGACATACAAAGCTCAGGACGAACTTTTTTCAGTTTACGAATTTGAGATTTATATTCTAATGCTGTATGTCCACGCTTCATCTGCGTTAAAATAAGATCTGAGCCACTTTGAACTGGTAAGTGTAAATGATTTACTAGCTCAGGTACGTCATTATAGGCTTCGATAATATCGTCAGTAAATTCTACTGGATGAGATGTGGTATAGCGAATACGGTCAATACCATCGATACTTGCAACTAAACGAACAAGTTCTGAAAAGCGACAAATACTGCCATCGTGCATTAAGCCACGATATGCATTAACATTTTGACCTAATAAGTTTACTTCACGTACGTTTTGCTCAGCTAATTGCGCTATTTCGTATAAAATGTCATCTAATGGACGACTTACTTCTTCACCACGTGTATAAGGTACAACGCAAAAAGTACAATATTTGCTACAACCTTCCATAATCGAAACAAACGCCGAGGGACCTTCTGCTTTTGGCTCAGGTAGGCGATCAAATTTTTCAATTTCAGGGAAGCTCACATCAACAATTGAATCGCCTGAATGTTTTAATTGATTTAGCATCTCAGGTAAACGGTGTAATGTTTGAGGACCAAACACCATGTCTACAAATGGAGCGCGTTGTCGAATGGCATCACCTTCTTGTGAAGCAACACAACCACCAACACCAATTAATAACTCAGGCTTCTTTTCTTTTAAGTTTTTCCAACGGCCTAATTGGTGGAAAACTTTTTCTTGAGCTTTTTCACGAATAGAGCAAGTATTTAATAAAATAACATCAGCTTGTTCAGCTTCTTCTGCTAAGGTAAATCCATGGGTGGAATCAAGTAACTCGGCAATTTTTTGCGAGTCATACTCGTTCATTTGACAGCCCCAGGTTTTAATAAATAACTTTTTACTCATCGCTTTTTCTCTATTAATAAATTCATATGTGCATGCCTAGATTCACCATTTTATTAGTGAGTAAACATACCCTAAATATTTGGAGCAGTATTTTACCTTAATTTAAAGCGTAATTCGACCTTTAACGCCTATGCTCAAAAATAATTAAAAAATTAGACTCTTAACCTTCATTTTTTTAGGATAAAAAAGAATAATGGGCAACAAATAAGGACAGTCGAGAAACGAAAATAAAAAACAAACAGGGCAGTCAGTATTTAAAATATATTGTTTTTATAAGATTCTGTTAAGATAGATATATGTAGTTTAAAGACTTTATAAAGATGGCTTTATGAAAAAATTTGATTGTGTAGTTATTGGCGGGGGCATGGTTGGTGCCGCAAGTGCTTTATCGATTGCTCAACTAGGTCTAAAAGTCGCCGTTGTTGAAAAATGTGCGCCTAAAAAATATTCACCAGAGCAAGCGCATGATTTACGTGTTTCAGCTATATCTTTAGGGTCTCAATACTTATTAGAGCAGCTCGAAGCCTGGCCACAGATTTTAAAATGGCGCACATGCCCTTATAAAAGGCTGGGTGTTTGGGAAAAAGAAAATGCTTATACTGAGTTTAATGCGAGTGAGATTAATCAACCTCATTTAGGTCACATTGTTGAAAACAGGCTAGTGCAATTATCTTTATGGCAAAAAATGATCGAGCAAAAAAATATCGTTTTGTTCTGTCCAGAGCAACTTGAAAGCTTAAGTCAGACAAGTGAAAAAGTAACATTAGTGTTATCTAATGAAACGATACAGGCTAAACTTGTTGTTGCAGCAGATGGCGCTAACTCCCAAGTTCGTTCTATGGTTAATATTGGTTTAACTGGTTGGGACTATGGTCAATCTGCGATGCTAATTAATGTAAAAACACAGTTGCCTCAACAAGATATTACTTGGCAGCAATTCCATCCAACAGGGCCCGTTGCCTTTCTCCCTTTACCGTGCAAACCTTGTAGCCTGACTGAAGATTTCTTAGGGCAGGGGTCTTTAGTATGGTATCACCAAAAAGATGAAATCAACCGCTTGTCTGCGCTATCAAATGAAAAATTAACTGAAGAAATTCATGCTAAATTCCCTGCAAAGCTTGGGCGAGTGAACGTTATTGCTAAAGGAACTTTTCCTTTAACAAGAAGCCATGCTAATAACTATAAAAAAGGCAGGGTATTACTTGTAGGAGATTCAGCGCACACCATTAACCCCATGGCTGGGCAAGGGGTTAATTTAGGCTTCAAAGATGTGAAAGCGTTACATACACTTTTAGCTACTGCTATATCAAACGGTGAAGGTTGGGATGTCGAGCCAGTTTTAGCTAGGTATGAAAAAGAAAGAAGAAAAGATAATTTCATGATGATGTCGGGCATGGACCTGCTTTACAGTAGCTTTAGTCATCCATCAATATTGGTTAAAACCTTTAGAAACCTAGGGTTTCACGCAATCAATAAATTGCCTATAGTGAATTCAGTCATAAAAAATAAAGCACTATCTTATGCTTGTGGGGTTAAGTAAAAGAAAAAGAGGAAACTTAAAGCAGGAAGGTAAGAGTTTAAAGGAAGAGTCGCCCCAGATTCTCTTTTTATTGTTGATAAACACTTCGTAGACAATATTAACAACATAACCTATTGCTTATATTGTTAAATCGATAAGTTATGAGTCTTATAGATAAAAATAATATTGTGCATGCTCATGGCATCAACTCAAAGGGAAAATTAAATGGAATTAATTGTCGGAACACAACCTACATGGTCATTAAGCAATTGGAGCTGCTTATAATTAGCTCAAGCCAAAACAACTATGCAAATTATCAATTTATCTCGTTCAGAATATAAATCTGAAAAATTAAAATACTCATCGAGCGATCTCTTTCCCATTTTGATAGACGATGAACTCGCTATACATGACTCACACGCACTCATTGAATATATCAATGAGTGCTCAAGTGGTTCTTTATATCAGAAAAAGCCTAACGAAAGGGCCATTGCTAGAAGCTTATGTGCAGAAATGCATGCTGGCTTTACTCAGCTAAGAAATGAATTTCCTTTTCAATTAGCAAGACCCAATATAGATGTTGAACTTTCACCAAAAGTAGCTAAAGAGCTCGAAAGAGTTGAAGACACTTTTAGCATGGCACAAATACCCTTTATGTTTGATACTGCTTGTGCAGTAAATGCCTTTTACGCTGTTTTAGCGTTTAGGCTTCATTTGTATGGCGTTGAATTAATAGGCATAGCAGGTAAATATCAGAAAAGTCTTTTATCATGGTCTCTGCTACAAAAAGCCATTTTACAGGCTAAGCAGTGGGGTAAAATACAATGCATTACTCTCGTTTAATTTATCTAGACTTCTTAAGAGGAGTAGCAGTTCTAGGTCTTTTAACCATGAATATCCCTTATATGGGGCTACTCGAAATTAATGCCATTATTCCTACACAAATGTTCTGGGATAAAGTCGTACTAATCACGCAAACTTTATTTCTTGATGGCAGATTTAGAAGCCTTTTTTGTTTACTTTTTGGAATTGGCTTGTTTTTACAGTACTCACGTCTTGAAGAAAATAATTTACAAAGCATTAAAATACTCAAGTCTCGATTACATTGGTTGCTCATTTTTGGTTTGTGTCATTGCATTTTTATTTGGTATGGCGATATTTTAATTGTTTATGCTTTATCTGGCTTAGTGGTGATAAATCAGCTAGGGAATAATGCCTCGCAGTTATTTAAACGAGGTTGTATATATTTTTCAATTGGTATTACGATAAACATACTAATTTATGCCTTTAGTGTGCCTCTTGAGCCTATACCGGCGTTAAATGTTGAAAGTCTATCGGCAATGAGCATTGAAGCTTTATATTTGCAAAATGTTCTGTATGCGGTCATGTATATCCTAACCTTTCCAATTCTGAGCGTGTTTGAAATTTGTGGTCTAATGTATTTAGGTATTTCGCTATTTCGATTGGGGCTTCTTAAAGGGGGGTTTCGTTTTAACCAGTTATGGTTTTTATTTATACTAACCTTCGTAAGTATATTTATCGACCTTACCTTGCTGCAAAGCTCGGTGGTTACACTAGAGACTTTGTCTTCGGTGCTAGGTTCTATATCAGGCTTAACTATGGCATTACTTTTTTGGCATTGGGTATTAAAGTCTAAATGTTATAAGTCTAATTTTTTCATTGTTAGTGCTATTAAAGCGCTTGGTCGAAGGGCATTTAGTTTTTATATTTTACAATCTTTACTCATCACGACATTGCTCCGCTACATTCTTCCAATATGGGAGTTTGAGTTAAGTTTAAGCGATTATTTTCTCATTGCGATAAGCTTTATTCCAGTACAGCTCTTTGTTGCACTTCACTTAGAGAAAATGAATAAAACAGGACCACTAGAGTCTCTTTGGCGTTATTTAGTGGTTAAGCCTAATGTTTAAACTTGGTACTAGCAACCCTATAAATTGAGTTTTTAGCTTCAATACATGTAGCAATGGGCTTTTTTATAGAAGGTATGCGTCTTTAAAAGATCATGGGAATAGGTTGAAGGAAAGATTAAAATCCATTCTGAACGATGGGCTTTTTATTTTTCAACGTTACATTTCTAATTTTTCAGAGCACTTGTATTAATCTGGTTAACCTCTTTGCAATCCTTGCTTGTGTATAAATACTCTTCTGGTACAATCAGTTAATAACAGATGTAATTAGTAGGTTAATAATTGTGATAAAAGCTCAAAGTCCAGCAGGGTTTGCTGAAGAATATATTGTAAAATCTATCTGGAATGGTGGTTTTCCACCAGGTTCAATTTTACCTGCAGAGCGTGAGCTTTCTGAGTTAATTGGTGTAACAAGAACAACGCTAAGAGAAGTATTACAGCGTTTAGCGCGTGATGGTTGGTTAACGATTAAACATGGTAAACCAACAAAAGTTAATAATTTTTGGGAAACATCGAGTCTTAATATTTTAGAAACGTTAGTTCAACTTGATCAAGAAGGTATTCCTGCATTAGTTGATAATCTTTTATCTGCTCGAACCAATATTAGCGCTATTTATGTACGTGGTGCTTTAAAAAATAATCCAGAAAAAACTATCGAATTATTAAGTAGATATCAAGATATTGAAGATACTGGTGAAGCATATGCTGAGTTTGACTATCAATTAAATAAAGAGCTTGTGGTTGCTTCTGGGAATCCAATTTATTTACTTGTTTTAAATGGTTTTAGAGGCTTATATTCTAGAATTGGTTCTTTGTATTTTGCTAATCCTAAAGGTCGAGAGATCTCACGAGACTACTATCAAAAGCTTATTGAATTAGCAGAAAAAAATAAATTTGATGACTCTATATATGCTGTTCGTCGTTATGGTGTCGAATCAGGTAAACTTTGGTTAGAGTTAAAAGATGATATAACGAAAGAGCTTTCTGATGACTAACAAAAATACAGTTGCCTAAAAATTTGAACTAATTAATTTATAAAAAAAAACAACAAAGTATATTTAATACCTTGCTGTTTTTTATGTTTTTACAAAAAAAATAGCCTAGTTATTAGCAAAGAAAACGAGCTATAAGCTCGTTTTTGATATCAAAAGTAAAGCTACTTTTTAAAGAACATTAGGCTTTACCTGATTTTTTAAGCGAAGTTGCTTTGTGCAAAATCCCAGTTAACTAGTGCCCAGAATGCTTCCATGTACTTAGGGCGTAGGTTACGGTAATCAACGTAGTAGGCGTGTTCCCATAAATCTACAGTAATAAGCGGTGTTACTTGCTCATCCGTTAAAGGAGTAGCAGCATTTGAAGTGTTAACAATAGCTAGGCTACCATCAGCATTTTTAACTAACCAAGTCCAGCTTGAACCAAAGTTGTTGATTGCACTTTCGTTGAATTTATCTTGAAATTGCTCGAAAGAGCCAAAGCTTGCGTTAATCGCTTCAAGTAAAGTGCCAGTTGGTTGACCACCACCATTTGGACTTAAGCTGTTCCAGTAAAAAGTGTGGTTCCAAACCTGTGCAGCATTGTTAAAAACACCAGCAGAAGATGATTTAACTATTTCTTCTAAAGATTTGTTTTCAAACTCAGTACCTTCAATTAAACCATTAAGTTTAACAACGTAGGTGTTATGGTGTTTACCATAGTGGAATGACAGTGTTTCAGCCGAGATATGTGGCTCAAGTGCATTTTGTTCGTAAGGTATTGAAGGTAGTTCAATTGCCATTTTTTTCTCCAATGAAGCGATGTAATAACAAAACAATATAAGTCATGGTATTTTAGGTGATACCCGAGTAAAATAATCAAGTATTTAAACGAACAATTATTATATACCTAAAAAGCAATGATTGTGTATAAGTACTTTCCTTTTTTTTAAAAAAAATAAGTCTTATGATATAACCATTTCTTTAAAAGCTTATTATGGAATAAAATAAAAAATAATGACTAAAGTAGTTCGGTAAGTATTGAATTTCAGTTTTTTATCTCCATAACAGAAATTAATATGTTTTTTGTAGATATAAAATAGTCAGTTTACGTTTTGTCAGTCAGTTTACGTTTTGTGAAGTGCGTGAAACTCACAAAACGTAGTAAAAACATGCTATGTACGCATAGTATTAAAAATTTTCACAATAAACATTATTTTAAGTTTAGTTTCAAATTAAAGAGGTTACCATGGACACTATTGAGCGTATCAAAGAACAAATTAGCGAAAATACTATTTTGCTATATATGAAAGGTTCACCTAAATTACCAAGTTGTGGTTTTTCATCACAAGCATCGCAGGCTTTAATTGCTTGTGAAGAGCAATTTGCTTATGTAGATATTTTACAAAACCCAGATATTCGCTCAGAACTTCCTAAATTTGCTGATTGGCCAACTTTCCCTCAACTGTGGGTTGAAGGAGAGCTTGTTGGTGGTTGTGACATCATTATGGAAATGTACCAACAGGGTGAATTACAGACCTTAGTTAAAGAAGCAGCAGAAAAGGCTTCTGCAGCTGAATAATAACCTTTTAAAACAAAAAAAAGTTCAATTTTTAAGAACTAATTTATATAACGTAGATTTAGTTTTTGATATCATTTTTATTAAATAAAATAAACGGAGAATAAAATGAGTGTATTAGTTGGTCGTCAAGCCCCAGATTTTTCTGCTGCAGCTGTATTAGGTAGTGGTGAAATTGTAGATACTTTTTCTTTGAGTGAAGCGATTAAAGGTAAAAAAGCCGTTGTGTTTTTCTACCCATTAGATTTTACTTTTGTATGTCCTTCAGAGCTTCTTGCTTTTGATCACCGTATGGATGAATTTAAAAGTCGTGGTGTTGAAGTTATCGGTGTTTCTATCGATTCTCAATTTTCTCATAACGCATGGCGCAACACGCCAGTAAATGAAGGTGGTATTGGCCCAGTACAGTACACTTTAGTTGCTGACGTTAAACATGAAATCTGTCAAGCATATGATGTTGAGCATCCAGAAGCTGGTGTTGCATTCCGTGGTTCATTCTTAATTGATGAAGAAGGTAATGTACGTCACCAAGTAGTAAACGATTTACCATTAGGTCGTAACGTTGATGAAATGTTACGTATGGTAGATGCATTACAATTCCACCAAGATCACGGTGAAGTTTGTCCAGCGGGTTGGAACAAAGGTGATTCAGGTATGACTGCAACGACTGAAGGTGTTGCTTCTTACCTTAGCGATAATGCTGATAAATTATAATCAGTATCGATTATAATAAAGCATAAAAAAACCGCGAAAGCGGTTTTTTTATGTCTGTTAGAAAAGATCACTTCCGAATGACGAGAAAGCTCAACCAATAGCCATAAGAGATCTCATCATATTAAGCAAATTTCACCAATTTAAGTGAAAACCTTTAGGGGCAAGAGAAAGGTAATCTTCGAGCAAGGTCAAGCGATAAGCTCTTTTTGCCCGCAGATGAGATAAAGCTCTAATGAGAAAGACAAGCTAAAAGTTTTAAGCTATCAGTCAGGAGTTAAGGGTAACAGGTAGTTTCGAGTAATAAATTAAAGGCATAAACAATAGAAATCGCAGCT